>NZ_JACFYJ010000055.1:0-54402 GCF_037126505.1 Paraburkholderia bengalensis | reverse complement strand
AGAGCATCGCGCTGAAAAGTTAACAGCTCGGCGCCTCGTTTACAACACCTCCCGCGTCAAAAGCAAAAATGCCGTTCAGTGCTTAACTGAACGGCATTACCGGAAGAACCGGGCTTTTTTGCATGCGCGTCGCGATACGTGCTTACTGCACTGTCACCGCTCCGAAATTCTGCCGGCCGAACGGACTGACGCGATAGCCGCTCACGTTCGTCCGCGTGATGGCGGCCGCCGTCGGGTAACCGAGCGGAATCCACAGCGCCTCGTCGTGGATGATCTGCTGCGCGGCTTCATACGCTTTCGTGCGCTTGCTTTGGTCTGCGGTTTCCTTGCCTTGCGCGATCAGCTTGTCGAGTTCGGGGTCGCAGTACCGCGCAAAGTTGATCCCCGACTTCACCGCGTTGCAGCTGAAAAGCGGCGACAGATAGTTGTCCGGGTCGCCGTTGTCGCCTGCCCAGCCCATGAACAGCGTGTCGTGCTGTCCCTGCTTGGCCTGCTTGATCAGTTCGCCCCATTCGATCACCTTCACCTCGGCCTTCACGCCGATCTTCGCGAAGTCCGCCTGCAGCATTTCGGCGCCCGCCTTCGGGTTCGGATTCAGCACGCTGCCGTTCGGACGCACCCAGATCGTCGTTTCGAAGCCGTTCGGGTAACCCGCATCGGCGAGCAGCTTTTTGGCCTTCTCGGTGTCGTACGGCCACGGCTTTACGGCCTTGTCGTAGCTCCATGTATTCGGCGGATACGGATTGTTCGCAGGCGTCGCCGTGTTGTCGAACACGGCCTTCAGATACGACGTGCGATCGAACGCCATGTTCAGCGCGGCGCGCACTTTCTGGTTATCGAGCGGCTTTTTCTGCGTGTTCAGCGCGACGAACGCCGTCATGAACGCGGGCGTCTGCACGACGGCGAGCGACTTGTCTTTCTTCGCGTCGGCGATATCCTGCGGCTTCGGCGACAGCGCGATCTGGCATTCGCCCGCCTTCACCTTTTGCGCGCGCACGGCGGCGTCGGGCGTGATCGCGTAGATCAGCCGGTCGATCTTCGGCTTCGGCCCCCAGTAAGTCGGGTTCACGTCATAGCGGATGATCGAATCTTTCGTGTAGCTCTTCAGCATGAACGGCCCTGTGCCGATCGGGCTCGCGTTCAGATCGGCCTGCTTGCCCGCCTTCAGCAACTGATCCGCGTATTCGGCGGAATAGATCGACGCGAAACCCATCGTCAGGATCGACACGAAGGTGGCGTTCGGCTCGTTCAGTTCGAACTTCACCGTGTTGTCGTCGACTTTCGATACCGACTTGATCAGCTTCACGAGCCCCATCGACTGCGCATGCGGAAAGCCGCTTGCGCCCGCCACCTTGTGCCACGGGTTGTTGTCGTCGAGCATGCGGTTGAACGTGAAGACGACGTCGTCGGCGTTCAGCGGCCGCGAGGGCTTGAAATAGTCGGTAGTCTGGAACTGCACGTTCGGGCGCAGATGGAACGTGTACGTGAGGCCGTCGGCGCTTACGTCCCACTTGTCGGCGAGCGAGGGCGCGACTTTCTTCGCGGCTTCGTCGTACGACACGAGCGAATTGAAGATCACGTCCGCCGACGCGTTCGTCGTGACGAGCGAGTTGTACTGAACGACGTCGAAGCCGTCCGGGCTCGATTCCGTGCACACGGTAAGCGGTTTTGCGACGGCGAGCGCAGGCGCGGTGATAACGGCCGTCAGCGCCGCGGCGGCGGCAAGCAACTTGAAACGCATAAGATCTCCCGGGATTTCGAATTGTTCGTGGCGGGGCGGCGTGCGATGACGTTGTGTTTCACGCGCTCCGGGCGGGGTGCTTTCACGCTGGTCATTCTGATACGGTTTCTGCGCCGGCGCAGCGCGTCACAGCCGCGTGTCGCGGTTTCGCCGGCTCTGGCGCAAGCTTATCGAACGCTTTCAACAGCGACAACAATTGAATCCGCATATCCATATGGCCGCGGATTCCCGGCTAACGGCTGGCGTAATCCCGAAGATACGCGATGCCGTCGATCGCGCGCGAGCCGTACCACGACACCATTTCGCCGTCGATCAATTCGATCCGCTTGCCCTGAAAACGTGCGTGCCGCGACAGTGCCTCGGCGTGCCGCTGCGTGAAGCGATACGGTTCGCTCGACAACAACACGCGATCGGCGTTGCGAATCCACGCGGCGTCGAGATCGAACGAAGGATAGCGTGCCGCGCCGCGCTCGCCGCCTTGCAGGTCCGGCAATGTTTGCCAGTTCACGAGGTGCAGCATCGCGGCGATGTAGGTGTCGCGCGCGACGGTCATCCATGGTTCGCGCCAGATCGCGTAAAGCACGTTTTGCTGCGGCCACGCGCGGGACGCGCACGCGTCGAGTTGCGAACGAAGCTGCAGGCTCAATTCACGCGCTTCGTCCTCGCGGTCGAAGATCGCGCCGAGCAGCGCGTACAAGGCGAAATTGTCGTGAGGCGCGAGCGGGTGCGTGACGACGACATGCGGCACGAACGCACGCAACCGATCGACGGTGTCGCGCTCGTTCTCGTCGATGTTGACGAGCAGATGCGTGGGCTGCAGCGCGCGCACGGCATCGATTTTCACGGCCTTCGTGCCGCCGACTTTCGGCACGTTGCGCACCTTGTCGTGCGGATGCACGCAAAAGCCCGTGCGCCCGACGATCTGCGCATCCAGCTTCAGAGCAAAGAGAAGTTCGGTGAGGCTCGGCACCAGCGACACGATGCGCGCGCCGCGTTGCGCCTTCGCGTGTTCGATACCGGCTGCATCGACGACACGCGTGGCCATACGCTACTGCGCGGCGCGCGGCTTGCGCGGGCTTTTTCGAACACGGCGTCGTAGAGCCAGCGGGGCGCGACGTGCAGCAGCATCGCCGCGAAACGCATCTGCCACGGGAAGATCGCGAAGCGCTTCTTGCGCGCGATGGCATCGGCGACCTTCGCGGCGAAACGGTCGGCGTCCATCAGAAACGGCATCGCGTACGGATTGTGCGCCGTCATCGGCGTTCGAATGTAGCCGGGCGCGATCGTCACGACCGATACGCCAAACGGCCGCATCTCGACGCGCAGCGCCTCCAGATACTTCAGCGCCGCCGATTTCGACGCGCTGTATGCGCCCGAGCCCGGCAGCCCGCGCACGCCCGCCACGCTGCCGATGCCCACGAACGTGCCTTTGCGCGCGTCCACCATGGCCTGCGCGAAGGGCTCGAAGGTGGCGACCATGCCGAAATAGTTGACGTCCATCACGTCGCGGAACGTCTGCAGATCGCCGTGACCGGTGACCGCGCCACGGCTGATGCCCGCGTTCGCGATCACGATGTCAGGGCAGCCGTGTTCGGCGACGAACTGCTGCGCGGCGCGCACGAGCGCATCCGCGTCGCGCACGTCGACGCTATACAGGGACACGGTGTTCTGGGAGTGGGACTGCTGGAACGCGGCGAGGGCGTCGCCGCGGCGGGCGACGAGCCCGAGAATCGCGCCGCGCCGCGCATATTCGGCGGCGAGCGCTTCGCCAATGCCGCTGGACGCGCCGGTGATGAAGACCTTCAGCGGTGAACTCATGCCGGCGCGCGGGGAATTACATCTTCTTCGCGCGGATCTGGGCGACCAGGTAGTCGAGCACCTGGATCGTGCCCGGCAGGCTATTGGTCTGCGCCGGACCCGTTTCGTACTTGCCCTGTACGGCCAATGTGGGCACGCCGTCGATCTTGAAGTCGTCGATCAGCTTCTTGTCGCGCTGAAGCGCGCTTTGCGTCGAGAACGAGTTGTACGCGTCCATGAACTTCTTCGGGTCGACGCCTTTGGTGGCGAGGAATTTGGCCTGATCTTGCGGCGTCAGCAGATAGTTCTTGTTGGCGTGGATTTCATGGAAGATGTCCGGCGTCAGCTGGTTCGCGAGGCCGAGGGCGTCGACGGCGTGATAGAGCTTCGAGTGCGGGATGAAGTCGTCGCGGAAGGCGACGGGCACGCGCTTGAATACGACGTCCGGGCCCTGCTTCTTGATCCACGCTTCCAGATACGGGTCGAACTCGTTGCAGTGCGGGCAGCCGTACCACATGAACTCGATCACTTCGATCTTGCCGGCGGGTGCCTCGACGGGCTGCGGCGTAGACAGCGTCGTATAGTCCTTGCCGGCGACGGGCGCGGCGGGCGAAGCATGCGCCGCGCTCGCGACGATGCCGAAAGAGAGGAACAGAATGCTCAGCAGTTTTTTCATGTCTTGTGAACCCAATCAGGGAGAGTAACGGCGGCGGGCTGGCGCGCCCCCGCCGCTACAAGTTCGTCGGCAGGCGTCTGCCGCACATGAGACTCGCGCCGCGCGCCGAAGGTTCAGCGGCGGCGCGCGACAACCATTACCGCGTGTGACTCATTGCTTCGTGAAGCGGATCACCGCCGTGTCGACGCCCGCATCCGACAGGCGCTGCCGCGTGGTGTTCATTTCCTCGAACTTCGAGAACGGGCCGATCCGCACGCGATAGTACGTCACACCGCCCGCATCGCGCTGCGTGACCTTCGATTCGAAGCCCTGGAAGGCGAGACGCGCGCGCTGCTGCTCGGCATCGGCGGCTGTCTTGTAGGCGCCGACCTGCAGCAGATAGCCCGTGTTCGCGTCGTTGGCGGAAGGCGGCGTGCCGTTCGCGTTCGGCGTCGAGCCGGCCTTGGGCGGCTGCGTCGGGTTATTCGCGACGCTCGGCGCGCTGGTGGCCTGCGGTGGCTTCTTCGGCTGGTTCATCGCCGTGGTCGCGCCATTGTCCTGAGCGGGTTTCGGTGCGACGGCGACGCCGTTGTTGTTCGACGGCGGCACTTCGACGATCTGCGGCTCTTCGAGCATGCCCGACGACTGCGACTGATTGGTGGTCTGGCCCGGCGCCGTGTTGGTCGGCGCGGGCTGCGCGGCTTGCGGCACCGGCTGGCCGGGGCTCTTGCCTTGCAGCGGACGGTTCGGGTCGTATTGCGGCTGGCTCGCGCCCGTATCCGATGCGGCGGGCGGCGCGACCTTCGCGACGAACGGCGTGGGCGCGCGCGTGATGTAGAGCGCCACCACCACCGCGATGGCCAGGCCGACGATCAGGCCCAGCACGATGCCGAGAAAAGTGCCCCCGGTTTGCTTCGACTGCTGCTTTGTAGTGCGGCGTGGTTTTGCCATCGTCTGATTCACCTGCAAAAGGAGGTCTGGAATGACCGTCGATTATAGCGACGGTCATCCCCTCATCGTCCCGGTTTAAGTGCGATTAAACCGCGCGGAGATTACATTTTGGCGGGTGCCGACACGCCGATCACAGCGAGGCCGTTCGCCAGCACCTGACGCGTCGCGGCAAGGAGCGCGATGCGTGCATTGCGCTGCGTCTGGTCGTCGACGAGAACGCGTTCGGCATTGTAGAACGAGTGAAATTCGCCCGCGAGATCGCGCAGATAGAACGCGACCGCGTGCGGCGCAAGCTCTTCGGCCGCGTGCGTCAGCATGTCGGGGAACTCGGCGAGCTTCTGCAGCAGCGCCATCGCGCGCTCGCTGTCGAGCGGCGACAGGTCGAAGGACGGCAGCATCAGCTCATCGCCGGCATAGCGCGACTTCCATTCGCCGATCACCGAGCAGATGCGCGCGTGCGCGTACTGCACGTAATACACCGGGTTCTCGTCGTTCTGCTTGAGCGCGAGGTCGACGTCGAACACGAACTCCGTGTCGGCCTTGCGCGAGATCAGGAAGAAACGCACGGCATCGCGGCCGCGGCGGATGGTTTCTTCGTCGAGCAGATCGGGCGCGGCTTCCTGGCCCGGCGCGGCGCCGCCCGACCATTCGATCAGGTCGCGCACCGTCACATAGCTGCCCGCGCGCTTGGAGATCTTCACTTCCTGGCCGTCGCGCATCACGGTGACCATCTTGTGCAGCACGTAATCGGGATAGCCCTTCGGAATGCCGATGCCGAGACCCTGCAGCCCGGCGCGCACGCGCGCGATCGTGCCGTGGTGGTCCGAGCCCTGGATGTTGATGACCTTCGTGAAGCCGCGCTCCCACTTCGTCTCGTGATACGCGACGTCGGGCACGAAATACGTGTACGTGCCGTCGGACTTGCGCATCACGCGGTCCTTGTCGTCGCCGTCGTCGGTGGTGCGCAGCCACAGCGCGCCTTCCTGCTCGTAGGTCTTGCCCGCCGCGATCAGCTCGTTCACCGTCTTCTCGACGCGGCCTTCCGTGTATAGCGACGATTCGAGGTAGTACTGGTCGAACTTCACGCCGAACGCCCTCAGGTCCATATCCTGCTCACGACGCAAATAAGCGACGGCGAAGCGGCGGATCGCTTCGAGGTCGTCGGCGTCGCCCGCGCCCGTGACGGGCTCGCCGTCGCTGGCCGACACGGTTTCGCCGTTCAGGTAGTCGCGCGCGATGTCGGCGATGTATTCGCCGTTGTACGCGGCTTCCGGCCAGCCGGCGTCGCCGGGTTTGAGGCCGCGGGCGCGCGCCTGCGTCGAGATGGCGAGGTTGCCGATCTGCACGCCGGCGTCGTTGTAGTAGAACTCGCGATGCACGCCGTAGCCCTGCGACGCGAGCACGTTCGACACGGCATCGCCGAGCGCGGCCTGGCGGCCGTGGCCGACGTGCAGCGGGCCCGTCGGATTGGCCGACACGAACTCGACCAGCACGCGCTTGCCCGCTTCGCGGTCCGAGCGGCCGAACGCTTCGCGCTGCGCAAACACGGCGCCGATCACGGCCTGCTTCGAAGCCGCCGACAGGCGCAGGTTGATGAAGCCGGGACCGGCCACTTCGGCGCTCTCGACGAGGCCCTGCGCGAGCGGGTGGGCGGGCAACGCGTCGACGATCTGTTGCGCGAGCTGGCGCGGATTGGCGCGCAGCGGCTTGGCCAGCTGCATCGCGACGTTGCTCGCGACGTCGCCGTGCGCGGCGACCTTGGGTCGTTCGAGCGTGATGGCGGGCGCGACGAACGCGGCTTCGGATGCACCTTGAGTGGCCTGGGCGACCTGCTTGACCACGTCGGTCAACAGGGTTTCGAGAGTGTGTTTGTGTGCAGGCAGCATGCTTGTTGCGAGTCCAGTGAGGCAGTCCGATGAAGCGGGGCAGCGCCGCGAGCGGCGAAAAAACAGCCGCCGACGGCGTGGAAAGTGCTTGAGCGCCCGCTGCGAAACCGGTGTGGCGCGGGAGCGGCGCAGCAGGCGGCTGTCGCGGCGCGCACCGTGGGCAGCGTTGGCACGCGGCCACGATGCGGCGCAGCGTGCCCGGGCGCACGGCAGCGAGCTTTTTCCGTCAAGCCGGATTTTAGCAGGTGCTAATATGTCCAATGAGATGCCCAGCAAGGGCCGTAGCCGTCAGCCCGCCGTCAGAGGGCGGGTGGGCGCGCCAACGGAAACCGTGCGGCTGGCTGTCGCGAGCGTCATGCGGCTGGCCGCGCGAGAAGCCACCATAACGAAAAGGGAACCGTCATCATGCTGATTACTTTCAAATGCCGCTCCGCGCCCGATGTCGTGATGCTGGAGAATCTCGCCCAGTACCTGCTCGGCATCATCGGCAAGCGGCTTGGCCCGCGCGGCGTGATCAATCACGACGAACTGGGCGTGGCGATCTCCAGGCTCGAAGCGGCCATCGTCACCGACAAGCAGGAGCGCGCCGAGCATGAAGGCCACTTCCACGAAGGCGAAGACGGCCACGAGCACCACGAGCTTCCCGTCGGCCTCGCGCAGCGGGCATTTCCGTTTCTCGACATGCTGCGCGCCGCGCAGAAGGAGAATACGGATATCGTTTGGGGTATCTGACGCGTAGCGGATGCGCCGCCTGAGCGGCATGGGTTCGCGGATCGCGTGATTGCGTTGTGCTGCGCTTTACTGCGTCTTGCGGCGCAAGGTTCGCGGCGCCGAAGCGCTCGACGAGTCCTGCAATGCCCGTCCGGAAATAAAAAGCCCGTCGAACGACGGGCTTTTTCATTGCAGCGCTACTGGCGCGCTCCCGCCCGTTATTGGCTGGCGGCTCCCGGCGCGCTCGCATCTTTCTTCGGCTTCTGCTTTTTCGGCTTTTTCACATGCTTCACGGTGGGCGGCGAGTACGAGCTCACGGCGCTCGATCCGCCGGGCGCGCCCGGTTGAGCCTCGGCGATCGTTCCGAGGGCGGCAAGCGATAACGCGGTCAACATCAGCGTCAGCTTCTTCATACGATTTTCTCCGTTGACGGTTGCAAGTCGTTGGGCCGACGCGTTTTTCCCGTCGCGTCTGGCGGTTCGGCAGATACTGCCCGTCCAGTCTACAAAGCCGAAATTATTCGCTGTGCTTTCAGCCGGAAATATTCAGCCTACGGCGCGCGATATAGTCCTGCCGCCCGACGCCGCCTGCCGCCTGACGCCACGCGTCACAGCAGCGGCGCGAGCGCGCGCTGCGCGTCCGCCTTCGACAGCGCCATGCGCCGCGCGTAGTCCTCCAACTGGTCTTCGCCGATCTTGCCGACTGAGAAGTACGTGCTGTCGGGATGCGCGAGGTAAAAGCCGGACACGCTCGCCGCTGGCAGCATCGCGAGCGATTCCGTCACGCTCATGCCGATTTCGCCGGCTTGCAGCACGTTGAACATGTCGCGCTTGACGAGGTGATCCGGGCACGCCGGATAGCCGGGCGCCGGGCGGATGCCGCGGTATTGCTCGGCGATCATCTCGTCGTTCGACAAGTTCTCGCCCTGCGCGTAGCCCCACAGGTCGCGGCGCACGCGCGCGTGCATCGCTTCGGCGAACGCTTCCGCGAAGCGGTCGGCGAGCGCCTTCAGCATGATCGCGCTGTAGTCGTCGTGATCCTGCTCGAACTGCTTTTCCTTCACATCGACGCCCAGACCCGCCGTGACCGCGAACATGCCGATATAGTCGGCGACGCCCGAATCTTTCGGCGCGATGAAGTCGGCGAGCGACCGGTTCGGCCGCATCACGCCGTCCACCACGGGGCGCACGCTCTGTTGGCGCACGTTGCGCCACGTCATCGCAACTTCGCTGCGCGATTCGTCGGTGTAGATTTCGATGTCGTCGTCGTTGACGGTGTTCGCGGGCAGCAGCGCGATCACGCCGTTGGCGGTGAGCCATCGGCCCTGGATCAGCCGCGACAGCATCGATTTGCCGTCCGAGAACACGCGCCGCGCCGATTCGCCGACGATCTCGTCATTGAGAATGGCGGGATAGGGGCCGGCGAGATCCCACGTCTGGAAGAACGGACCCCAGTCGATGTAGTTCGCAAGTTCGTTCAAGTCGAAGTTCTTGAACACGCGGCGGCCGATGAACTTGGGCTTCATGGGCTGATACGCGCTCCAGTCGATCTTCGTCTTGTTCGCGCGCGCTTCGGCGAGCGTGACGAGGGGCAGCGCTTTCTTGTTCGCGTGCTGGTTGCGGATGCGGTCGTAGTCGGATTTGAGTTCGTCGAGATACTTCGCCGCGCCTTCGTCCGATAGCAGATTCGACGCCACCGACACCGAACGCGACGCATCCGGCACGTACACGACAGGGCCTTCGTAATGCGGCGCGATCTTCACGGCCGTATGCACGCGCGACGTGGTCGCGCCGCCAATCAGCAGCGGAATCTTCTTCACGCGGAAATAGTCGTCGCGCTGCATTTCCGACGCGACATAAGCCATTTCTTCGAGCGACGGCGTGATCAGCCCCGACAGCCCGATGATGTCCGCGCCTTCCACCTTTGCCTTCGCGAGGATCTCGTTGCACGGGACCATCACGCCCATGTTGACCACTTCGAAGTTATTGCACTGAAGCACCACCGACACGATGTTCTTGCCGATGTCGTGCACGTCGCCCTTCACGGTCGCGATGACGATCTTGCCTTTCGCGCGCACGTCGCCGCCCGCTTCGGCGAGCTGGCGCTTTTCTTCTTCGATGAACGGAATCAGGTGCGCGACGGCCTGCTTCATTACGCGCGCCGACTTCACCACTTGCGGCAGGAACATCTTGCCCTGACCGAACAGATCGCCGACGACGTTCATGCCGTCCATCAGCGGCCCTTCGATCACGTTGATCGGGCGGCCGCCCCCGTCCATGATTTTCGCGCGCGCTTCTTCCGTGTCTTCGACGATGAAGTTCGTGATGCCGTGCACGAGCGCATGCGCGAGACGCTGCTCGACGGGCTGGTTGCGCCATTCGAGGTTCTCTTCTTTCTTCGCGGCGCCTGCCTTGAACTTGTCGGCGATTTCGAGCAGGCGGTCGGTGGCGTCGTCGCGGCGATTGAGCACGACGTCTTCGACGCGCTCGCGCAACTCCGTGTCGAGGTCGGCATACACGCCGAGCTGGCCCGCGTTGACGATGCCCATGTCCATGCCCGCCTGAATGGCGTGATACAGGAACACGGTGTGGATCGCTTCGCGCACGGGGTCGTTGCCGCGGAACGAGAACGACACGTTCGACACGCCGCCGCTCACCTTCGCATACGGCAGGTTCTGCTTGATCCAGCGCGTTGCCTCGATGAAGTCGACGGCATAGTTGTTGTGCTCTT
The DNA here is from genome assembly GCF_037126505.1 of Paraburkholderia bengalensis. NCBI lineage: Bacteria > Pseudomonadati > Pseudomonadota > Betaproteobacteria > Burkholderiales > Burkholderiaceae > Paraburkholderia > Paraburkholderia bengalensis. The sequence goes on along the minus strand of NZ_JACFYJ010000055.1, from coordinate 43,931 downwards.
CGATGCCCGTCGCGACCGCGAAGATGTTCGGATCGAAGATGATGTCTTCGGGCGGAAAGCCCACTTCATTGACGAGAATGTCGTACGAGCGCTTGCAGATTTCCGTCTTGCGCGCGAACGTGTCCGCCTGGCCGGTTTCGTCGAACGCCATCACCACACTTGCTGCGCCATAGCGGCGAATCAGCTTTGCGTGATGGACGAACTGTTCCTTGCCTTCCTTCAGCGAGATCGAATTGACGATCGCCTTGCCTTGCACGCACTTCAGGCCCGCTTCGATCACATCCCACTTCGACGAATCGATCATGATCGGCACGCGCGCGATGTCCGGCTCCGACGCGATCAGATTCATGAAGCGCACCATCGCCGCCTTCGAATCGAGCATCGCTTCGTCCATGTTGACATCGATGACCTGCGCGCCGTTTTCGACCTGCTGACGCGCGACGGCGAGCGCTTCGTCGAACTGGCCGTTCAGGATCATCCGCGCGAACGCCTTCGATCCCGTCACGTTCGTGCGTTCGCCGACGTTGATGAAGAGCGTCCCCGAAGTGACGTTGAACGGCTCGAGGCCGGAAAGGCGCATCGTGTGATCGGTCATGGTTCGTGTGCGTGGTTCGTCAGTGCTGCGGGTTTCGTGCGATGGATCGTGCTGGCGGTGGCTCAGGTGGCCTCAGGTGACGTAATGCAGCTCAGGCGGCGTCGCGGTACTGGCTCGGCCACTTGCGCGGCTTCACGTCGTTCAGCGCTTTCGCGATTGCCGCGATGTGTTCGGGCGTCGTGCCGCAGCAGCCGCCCGCTATGTTCACGAGGCCCGCTTGCGCGAATTCCTTCAGGAGGCCGGATGTGTCGGCGGGCAGTTCGTCGAAGCCCGTGTCGCTCATCGGGTTGGGCAAACCGGCGTTCGGATAGCACGACACATACGTGTCGCACAGCTTCGCCAGTTCGGCGATGTACGGGCGCATCAGCGCGGCACCCAGCGCGCAGTTCAGGCCGAACGTGAGCGGCTTCGCGTGACGCAGCGAGTTCCAGAACGCCTCGACGGTTTGGCCCGACAGAATGCGCCCCGACGCGTCCGTCACCGTGCCCGAGATCATGATAGGCAGACGCTCGCCCGTATCGTCGAACAGTTCGTCGAGCGCGAAGAGCGCGGCCTTGGCGTTCAGCGTGTCGAAGATCGTTTCGACGAGGAACAGGTCCGCGCCGCCTTCCATCAGCGCCTTCGCCTGCTCGTAGTACGCGGCGCGCAGTTCGTCGAACGTGACGTTACGCGCGCCGGGATCGTTGACGTCGGGGGAGATGCTCGCGGTTTTTGGCGTCGGTCCGATCGCGCCCGCCACGAAGCGCGGCTTGTCGGGCGTCGAGTACTTGTCGCACGCGGCGCGTGTGAGCTTCGCCGATTCGCGGTTCATCTCGACGGCGAGATCTTCCATGCCGTAGTCGCCCTGCGCGACGGTCGTCGCCCCGAACGTGTTTGTCTCGATGATGTCGGCGCCCGCCGCGAGATATTGCTCGTGAATCTCGCTGATGATCTGCGGCTGCGTGATCGACAGCAACTCGTTGTTGCCCTTGATGTCGCGCGGATAGTCCTTGAAGCGCTCGCCGCGATACGCGGCTTCGTCGAGCTTGTAGCGCTGGATCATCGTGCCCATCGCGCCGTCCAGAATCAGGATGCGCGATTCGAGCAACGCGGGCAAATTCGCGCCGCGCGTGTAGGCGACGGCGGACGGGGCGGACGTGACGGCGGGCTGGTTCATGGTCTGATCGGGCTCGTGCCGGCTGGCTTTTGCGGGAAACGCAATATTGTAGCCGCATGGGGCGAGGCGCGCCGGCGCATGCGATTACGGCCACGTGACGCGCATATGGCACGCGAAGCAATAAGGCGCGGCAGTTGCTGGCAATGTAGCGCCGGAAGTATTTCTTTCGCTGCTTGCGCAACGAGCTACCCAAGCGGCCATGAGAAACGCGACGATTCGAACGCGGCTGTGATGGAATGCAGCCGTTTCGAACGCATATAAAAAGGAAAAGCCCCGCCCGGCGAAACCGGACGGGGCGATGCTGGAACGTGTCGCCGCGAGATGGCGCGTGTGGCTGAGTGATCGCCTTAGTGAAGAATGACGGGCTGGTTCATCAGACTGTCGAATTGACCGAGAAACTCGTCCACTTCGTCGAGCGTGGGCTCGTCTTCGATCAGCTTTTGTACATGCTCCCGAAAGCTCGCTGCCATTGCACCGTCGATGTAAATCTCGCGCTGCGTGTTCTTGTCGACGATCTCATACCCGCCGGATTTCATCGAGATGTGGCCGTCCTGCGGCGGGAACTCGACGACGCAGTAGTTGGGGCTGTTGTAGATCATTTGCATGGCGACACTCCTTATTTCCGATGGCTCCGGGCCAGTGTTGCACCGTAGATGGAGCCCTTGGTTTGGAATTCAAGGGGTGGGTCCGGCCAGACGCTTTGAATTCTCCGGACCTGTCGGTTAGACCCGTTTTTGCAGAAACGATTCAAGCAAGGCGGTAAACCGTTGCGACTGTTCGATCGGTGCGAGGTGAGCGGCATCGAGCAACTCGAACCTTGCGTTCCGGATGGCATTCGCAATTGCCTGTGTAGCAGCAGGTGGCGTGCCTGCGTCGTGGCGTCCAGCCACAGCAAGAGTGGGAAGAGCAACCTCGTTCAGTCTACTGCGCACGTCGAAATCGCGCAGCGCAGTGCACGCATGCGCATAACCTTCAGACGAAGTGTTCTCGAATACCTCGCGAATCTGCTCGACGACTTCGGGATGCGAATTGCGAAACCCCGCCGTCAGCCAACGCTCCATCGTGGCCTGCGCCAACGCTTTCGTGCCGTCGCGGCGCACCGTCGCGGCGCGCTCGTCCCACAGCGCGCGGCCCTCGGGCGGCGTGGCGGCATGCGTATCGCAAAGCGTCAGCGTGTCGATGCGCGCCGGGTCATCGAGCGCAAACTGCTGCGCGATCATGCCGCCCATCGACATACCGACAATATGCGTTTTCTCGACGCCAAGCGCATCGAAGAGTCCGCGCAGATCCTGCGACAAATCTGCAACACTGAACTGTTGGTTCGAAACAGACGTCTTCCCATGGCCGCGCACGTCATAACGCAAGACCGTATAGTCGTCGCGGAAATAGCCGGCAAGCTGATCCCAGATCGACAGATCGCCGCCCAGCTGATGGATAAACGTAAGCCAGGGGCCGCCGCCTTCATTGCTGAGGACGTAGCGCGTATCGATGCCATTCACATTGATTTGCATGCGGACTCCATAAATGTTGTCGCAAGGGAGAACGATAGATCGATGGGTCGCGCGGCTCAGTTGTGCGGTCCCGTCTTGCAGTCGGGTCGTGCAACTTGTTGGACCCGCACGAACCATCGGCGCGAACGAGCGCGCTTCGTCATGCGACTCGTCGGTGACGGTGGAAGTTTCAGACGTAGCGTCCCATCGCGGCGTCACGGTGTCTTGCCGCGCAAAGACGATGCCCGTGTCAGGGCTTCGCGGGCGCGGCGCCCGGATCGGTGACGGAAGGCTGCGGCGCGCCCGACGGAGTATCGTCGGCCGAGGCTGTACCGTTTGCATCGGGCGGCGCAATTCTGCCGCGCCAGACAAGTTCGATCTGCGTGCCGTTCGGTTCCGTCTGCACGAGCCGCGCAGGCAGCCAGCCGAGCGACGGCGCAAGCCACACATCGATGCGCCGCCGGTCGCCTTCGCGGCGCGGCAATCGCATGAAATGCCGCGCGTCGATCGTTCCTTGCTCCATATGCACGGTTTCGTCGCCTATCGTTTCGATAGGCCAGATCTCGCCGCTATCGTTATCGGTCACGTAAAACTGGCGCGTGACGCCGGGCTGATACGCGTCGGGATCGCCGCGCACCAGGCTGGCAAGCTGCATCACCATGCTGAAGCGGTCCTGCGCGCCGTCTTGCAGCGGCAGCGTGTTTGGCGTGCGCGTGAAGCCGATCTGCTTCGTATCGCGATGGAAGGTCGTGATGTCTTCGCCGCGCCGGCCGCGCTTTTCGACGTACTGATCGGGCGCGAGCCCGAACGCGTCGACATGTCCGCGGCTCGCATAGCTGAACGTGCCGACGAACGGCAGCGGCACTGAAACGACCATGTCGTACGTGCGTCCGTCGCTCGTCCAGTGAATCGTGCCGGGCTGGTTGCGTACGCCGTTGTAGAACGTGTCGTATTGCAGCTCGCCCGAAGGCGGCACGGAAAACTTCACGCCTGGTGCGGACTGTGGCGCAGTGCCCTCGCCTTGCGCGGTCGTGGCGGTCGAGGCCGATGCTGCCGCCGAAGCCGCCGCGCCCGACGCAGATTCAGCCGCAGCCGCAGAAGCGGCGACCGGCGCGCTCGCCGGCTCAGCCGTCGGCGCCGGCTTGGGCTTGGGACCACCCGGCCGCGTCGCCGTCAGCACGTGCTCGCGTGGCGGCTGCGCCCTGCGTTTTGGCGCGGCGGGCCGGCTCTGCGCGGCGGGCGGCGAACCGGCTGCCTGGGTCTCGATCCGCTCCGGTTTGAGCAGCGCGACCTGCACGGGAATATGTTCGGGCGATACGGGCTTGAACGTGTCGTGATGACGCTCGAACCATTGCGCTGCGATGAAGTGCGCGCCGACGACAGCCGCGATCACGCCCGCCCAGCGCAGACGCGATGCGCGGCGCTGCGCGGCGTTGAGCCGCGCGGGCGAGACGGAACGGACAGCGGGTGCAGACGACATCAGCGACAACCGGAACTTGAAGAAGAGAAAGGGCAAACGGCACAAACGCGAACGCAAAAGCAAACGCGGCAGAGCGCGGGCAGTGTGCATATGGACATTTTTCGACCGCACGCGAAGCGCGCGCGTTCCGCACTCTCACCGAGGCACGGGACTATAGCCGAGTTCGTACGACAGCTTCTGCGCGCACTCTCGCAGCGCCGTGTCGACTGCGCCGCCCCACGCGATATCGAACGCGCCTTCATGGCCCAGCGCGATCAGTCCGAGCGCGAGATCGCCGTTCGAATCGAACACGGGCGTGCAGAACGCGTGAATGCTCGGCAGCAGCATGCCTTCGACGCGCGCGGCACCGTGCGCGCGCACGTCCTCGAGCACGCGCTCGACGTCGTCCCACGTGCGCGGACTGTTGGCGGCTGCCCAGCGCTGCGTCTGCGACAGTTCGCGCTCGATCATGCCGGATGTCTTGCCGCGCGGCAGATAGGCGGCGAACAGCAGGCCCGTCGCCGAACTGAGCATCGGCATCACGTCGCCGAGTTTCAGCGAGGCCTTCGCGGGATAGCTCGACTCCGTCCAGTGCACGACCGTCGGCCCCTGGTTGCCCCACACGGCGATGCCGACCGTCATGTCGAGCCGATCGTGCAGTTGCGCGAGCGCGAGGCGGGCGAGCTTCACGCCGTCGACGCGCGCAAGCCGCGCCAATCCCAGTTGCAGCGCGAAGCCGCCGAGTTCGTAGCGGCCTGTCAGCGGGTCCTGCGCGACGACGCCCAGACGCTGAAAACTCACCAGATAGCGATGCGCCTTGGCGGGACTCATGCCGGCGCGTTGCGCGAGATCGCGCAGCATCATCGCCGCCGGCTCATGCGTGAGCACCTCGAGCAGACGAAAGCCGACTTCGATGGACTGGATGCCCGAGCGCAGTTTCTCTTCGGCGGCATCGTCGTCGGCGGAATCGGGCAGATCGGCGGCTTCGACATCGTCCTTCTGAATCGGACTCGGGCGGGAAGTAGGCGGCATAGGCGGGCGGGTTGAACGATGAAAACCAGCGCGGCGCCTCGTCTGGCTCAAGCCATCCGGCTGGGCAATCTGGACTAGGCCAATTGGTCGACTTGGGTCGCGCGGATTCACCATCGTAGAATAGATTCCTCTTATCGTCATCCACACGCTTTTTCCGACATGAAACTAGCCACGCTGAAGGACGGCACGCGCGACGGTCAACTGATCGTCGTTTCCCGCGACCTGCATACGGCCGCCGTCGCCGACGCCATCGCGCCGACGATGCAGCGCATTCTCGACGACTGGACCTTCTACGCGCCGCAATTGCGCGACCTCTACGACGAGCTCAATCAGGGCCGCGCGCGCAACACCTTTTCGTTCGACGCGAAGCAATGCATGGCGCCGCTGCCGCGCGCGTTTCAGTGGGCGGACGGCTCGGCCTATGTGAACCACGTCAACTCGTGCGCCGCGCGCGCGGCGCGCAAATGCCGCCCGAGTTCTGGACCGATCCGCTGATGTATCAGGGCGGCAGCGACGACTTCATCGGGCCGAAGGACGACATCGTGTGCGCGTCCGAAGGGTTCGGCATCGACTTCGAAGCGGAAGTCGCCGTGGTGACGGGCGACGTGCCGATGGGCGTTTCATCCGAGCAGGCGCTCAAGGGCATCCGGCTCGTCACGCTCGTCAACGACGTGTCGTTGCGCAATCTGATTCCCGCCGAACTCGCCAAGGGCTTCGGCTTTTTCCAGAGCAAGCCGGCCACGTCGTTCGCGCCCGTCGCCGTGACGCTCGACGAACTCGGTGACGCATGGCGCGAAGGCCGCGTGCATCGCCCGATGATCGTCCACTGGAACGGCAAGAAAGTCGGCCAGCCGGATGCCGGCACCGACATGGTGTTCCACTTCGGCCAGTTGATCGCGCACGCGGCGAAGACGCGCAACCTGCGCGCGGGCTCGATCGTCGGCTCGGGCACGGTGTCGAACAAGGACGCAAAGCGCGGCTACTGCTGCATCGCCGAGAAGCGCTGCCTCGAAACGATCGAGCACGGCAGCGCGCAGACCGAGTTCATGAAGTTCGGCGATACGGTAAAGATCGAAATGTTCGACGAAGCAGGCAAGTCGATTTTCGGTTCGATCGATCAGGCCGTCGCGCCGCTCGAAAGCGCGGCTTGAAGCACGTTTTCATGCATGACGTCGGGGCGACGCGTCATGCATGTGCCTGATCAGTGGCACGCGCACCTGCATGTGAGGGGCGCGGACGCAGCGCAAAAGGGTTTCGCCCGATGCCGGCCGCGCCGCGCGCGCCGCTACACTGACGCTCGCGCGGGGCCGCGTCGCCTCGCATGCTGTTCCCGCGTGACGTGAACAGCGCCAGCCACGCAGCATCGCAGAACGCACACAAGAACCACCAAAAAGGAGACAAGGCATGCCGCGATACGGGTCATTTGGATTGTCCACGTTGCGCGCGCGCTCGCTCGCGGGCGCGCTTTCACTCTTTCCGGGACTCGCGCTTGCGCAGGTAAAGATCGGTCTCGTGCTGTCGCTGACAGGGCCGGCCGCCTCGCTCGGCATTCCCGCGCGCGACACGTCGACACTCTTTCCAAAGGAAATCGCCGGGCAGAAGGTCGAATACATCGTGCTCGACGATGCGTCCGACACCACGCAAGCCGTGCAAGACACGAAGAAGCTGATCTCCGAAAACAAAGTGGACGCCATCATCGGTTCCTCGATCACGCCGAACTCGCTGGCGATGATCGACGTGGTCGCCGAAGGGGAGACGCCCGCGATTTCGCTGGCGTCGTCGGCGAAGATCATCGAGCCGGTCGACGCGAAACGCCACTGGATGTTCAAGACGCCGCAAACGGACGCGATGATGGCTTCCGCAATCACCGAGCACGCAAGCCAGCATGGCGTGAAGACGCTTGCCTACATCGGCCAGGCAGACGCGCTCGGCGAGACGTTCTACGCGGAAGTCGCGAAGTTCGCGCAGATCCATCACATCAGCGTCGTGGCCAACGAGCGCTTCAATCGCACGGACCCGAGCGTGACGGGCCAGATTCTGAAGATCATGGCGGCGAACCCGGATGCCGTCGTGGTCGGCGCGGCGGGCACGCCGGCCGCGCTGCCGCCGAAGACGCTGGTCGCGCGTGGCTACAAGGGCAAGATCTATCACAACCATGGCGTCGGCAATAACGACTTCCTGCGCGTGTGCGGCGCCGATTGCAACGGCACGTTCCTGCCCGCGAGCCCTGTGCTGGTCGCCTCGCAACTGCCCGCCGAGTATGCGTCGAAGCGTCTCGCGCTCGACTACATCGCGCGCTTCGAGAAGCTGCGCGGACCGGGCAGCGTGTCGGCGTTCGGCTCGTATGCGTGGGACGCGAGCATGCTGCTGAACAACGCGATTCCCGTCGCGCTGAAAACGGCGCAGCCGGGCACCGTCGAATTCCGCCGCGCGCTGCGCGACGCACTCGAAGCAACCAGAGGACTTGCGGACACCAACGGCGTCGTCAACATGAGCGCGACCGATCACCTGGGCCTCGATCAGCGGGCCCGCGTGATGGTCGAGATCAGCAACGGCAAGTGGGTGTATCAGCCGCGCTGAGCGGTTCAATGGCGGCGCAGCGTCGGCGGCGCTGCGCACGCGATGGATGGGTCGACGCCGACGCGTCGCTTTTACGGATGCCTGCCATGTCTCACGAATCGGAATCGCAAACGGTCGAACCCGCGTTCTACGCGCACTACAGGTCGCTGCGCGTGCGGCGGCATGCGCACGGCATCCTCGAAATCGTGATGAGCGGCGAGGGCGCGAACAAAAGCAAACTCGCCACCGCCGATGCGAACATGCACCGCGAACTCGCCGACATCTGGCGCGACGTCGACCGTGATCCCGAAACGCGCGTCGCGGTGATCCGCGGCGAAGGCAAGGGCTTTTCGGCGGGCGGCGATCTCGGCCTCGTCGAGGACATGGCGAACGACTTCGACGTGCGCACGCGCGTGTGGCGCGAGGCGCGCGATCTCGTCTACAACGTCATCAACTGCAGCAAGCCGATCGTCTCCGCGATGCACGGGCCGGCCGTCGGCGCGGGGCTCGTCGCGGGGCTGCTCGCCGATATCTCGATTGCGACGAAGTCGGCGCGCATCATCGACGGGCACACGCGGCTGGGCGTGGCGGCGGGCGATCACGCGGCGATCGTGTGGCCGCTGCTGTGCGGCATGGCGAAAGCGAAGTACTACCTGATGCTGTGCGAGCCCGTGAGCGGCGAAGAGGCGGAGCGCATCGGCCTGGTTTCGCTCGCCGTCGACGACAACGATCTGCTGCCCAAAACCTTCGAAGTCGCGCGCAAGCTCGCGAACGGCTCGCAGACGGCGATCCGCTGGACCAAGTACGCGCTGAACAACTGGCTGCGCTCGGCGGGCCCGGCGTTCGATACATCGCTCGCGCTGGAATTCATGGGCTTCGCCGGTCCCGACGTGCGCGAAGGCGTGGCGTCGCTGCGCGAGCGGCGCGCGCCCGACTTTCCGGACAAGGAGCCGTTCTGACGGCGCGCGGTTTGCTCGTCTGCACGATCGACGCGAAACCGACATCGCGGCGGCGCGCGATAGCAAACTGGCAAGAGCGGAGCACAAGCCACGCACAAGCGACGAACAAGCGTGGCACAAGCGTCTTGCTGCGTCTGACACACGCGGTATGATCGAAGCGCCCATCCACGCCACAGGCCAGAACCGAATCAAGGAGCGCAGCAATGACCGACAATCCCGGCTCGACGCCACCCTTTCCGGGCTTTCCCGGCTTTCCGCCCGCCGAGATGCTCGACCGCATGTGGGGCATGATGCGCCTCACGCCTTTCGGTGCGGCGTTTCCGGGCGGGGCGTCAGGCGCGACGCAGGGCATCATGCCGTCGCTGTCGATGATGTCCGACATGATGGCGCCGCTCACGAACGTCGAAGAACTCGACAAGCGCATCACCGACATGCGCGCCGTCGAGCAGTGGCTCAAGCTCAATCTCAACATGCTGCAGTCGGCGATCCAGGCGCTCGAAGTGCAGCGCGCGACGCTCGCCACCTTGCGCGCGTTCGGCGCGTTCGCGCAGCAATCGATGACGCAGCCCGCGCACGAAACGCCGCCGAAACAGCCCGAGCCACAGTCCGCGAACGCGCAGGATTCGGGCGCGGCAGGCGAATCGACGCCGCCGCCCGCGTTCGATGCATCCGGCTGGTGGAATCTGCTGCAGGCGCAGTTCAACCAGCTCGCGCAGTTCGCAATGGCGCAACCGGCGGCCACAACGGCGACGGGCGCATCGGAAGCGGGGGCGGGCATCGAACCGAGCGACCTCGAGCCCGACGAAGCCCCCGAAGCGGACGCCGAAGCGGACGCAGAAGCTGCGTCGCAGGACAGCTCAGGCGAGGCGCAGCGTCGCGCCGCCAAACGATCGGCGGGCTCGGCAGGCACGCGCCGCACGAGCGGTGCGTCGGCGGCGAAGAAGACCTCGTCGACGTCCGAGTGAGCGCATAGCGAACTTTTTAGCGACACGGCCGCGCATCGGCATCGCATCTGTGGCGAGCAGGCGCGGGCTGACGCTTGATGCGCGCGGCCGCGTCGAATTGGCGCAGCCCGCATTAGCACATTCTGTTGACGCCATGCTGGCAGTACGCGCCCGCGTTGTTTTACGTCAATCCCGAAGCGGTTCGACAGCCCGGTATTCGGACGCGTCAGGCCCGCATGCTATTATTGTGTAAGCTTTTTCTGGCCCGCGGACGCGTGCGAAATCGCCAGATTCGCCGCCTATTCCGGTGCCACGCGGTGCCGGTTCGTCCACAGCGGACCCCAAATGCCGTCGTTCGGGCGGCAAGCTGGCACGACCTCAGGCACAGGTTCCCCCTCACCCACGGTTGGCCGCGCATGCGAGGCATGAAAATCGCGTACGCATACGAACCGCAGTAGTTCTTTTGCCAAAGCTTGCTTCTTGGCAGCCGATTACCGCGTAAAATTGCAGGCTGCACTGACGACGGTGAAAGTTCCCGAAATTCTTCGAATTTTCACGTTCACCGGCAGCACAGTAGCACCAGACATAACAGACGTCGCCTTGCGCAGAACAGGGGTGGGATCATGAACACCATGCTTTATCCGGAACTTTATAAATCGCTCGAATCCGTTCGATGGGACATGGAGAAGGACATTCCCTGGGACAGATTCGACGCGTCGCTGCTCACCGACGAGCAGGCGGCGACCATCAAGATGAACGCGATCACCGAATGGTCGGCGCTGCCCGCCACGGAAATGTTCCTGCGCGATAACCACCACGACAGCGACTTTTCCGCCTTTATGAGTGTGTGGTTCTTCGAAGAGCAGAAGCACTCGCTGGTGCTGATGGAATATCTGCGCCGCTTCAGGCCGGAAATGGTGCCGACGGAAGAAGAACTGCACGCGGTGCGCTTCGAGTTCGATCCGGCGCCGCCGCTGGAAACGCTGATGCTGCATTTCTGCGGCGAAATCCGCCTGAATCACTGGTATCGGCGCGCGGCTGAATGGCACACCGAGCCCGTCATCAAGGCCATCTACGAAACCATTTCGCGCGACGAAGCCCGTCACGGCGGCGCGTATCTGCGCTACATGAAGAAGGCGCTGACCAACTTCGGCGACGGCGCGCGCGCCGCGTTTGCAAAGATCGGTGTGCTGATGGCGTCCGCGCGTCGCACCGAAAAGCCGCTGCATCCCACCAACCTGCACGTGAACCAGTCGCTGTTCCCGCGCGATACCGTGCAGTCGCGCCTGCCCGATCCGGAATGGCTCGAGCGCTGGCTCGACGAGCAGATCCGTTTCGACGACGGCTGGGAAAAGAAGGTGGTCGAGCGCATTTTGCACAACCTGTCGATTCTTTTTGAGCGCTCGTTCACGACGGCTCAGGAACTGAACCGTTATCGCAAGGAAGTGACGACGCGGCTCGCGGCGACGCAGCCCGCGCAACAGCAGCCGGCCTGACGGCGACAACGCCGCATGCCGCTTTCAGTAAAGCGGCGCGCCGCACGAAAAAGCAACGGCCCGGCAGGTGAGAACCGCCGGGCCGTTTTTCTGCCGGACCGTTCCGCCAAATCTTTCTGCCGGACCGTTCCACCTGCGCTTTCCGTCTGAATTCCGGCACGCGCAGGTGTCCTGTGCCCGACGGCGCATCATCCCAACCCCCGCTAAACGATCTTTCTCATGGCCGCTACCTTCGAACGCAAGCTCATGACGCGCGATGCCCTCGCGCAACTTCGTCCGTCGCTGACAGGCCCCGTGGTCTTCACGAACGGCGTCTTCGACATCCTGCATCGCGGGCACGTCACGTATCTTGCCGATGCAAAGGCGCTGGGCGCGACGCTGATCGTCGGCGTGAATAGCGACGCCTCCGTGCGCATGCTCGGCAAGGGCGACGACCGGCCGATCAACAACGAAGCCGACCGGATGGCGCTGCTGGCGGCGCTGGAAAGCGTCGACTGGGTCGTGTGCTTCGAGGAGCAGACGCCCGTCGCGCTGATCGAGGCGCTGCATCCCGACGTGCTCGTGAAAGGCGGCGACTACGACATGGACAAGCTGCCGGAATCGGCGCTCGTGCGCGGCTGGGGCGGCAGGGCGCTGGCGATTCCGTTCGAGCACGACCGCTCGACCACCGCGCTGCTGAAGAAGGTGCGCGCCCAAGGTTGAGCGCCTGGGCGCGTCGTCGAAGCGGGTTATTGACGCAGCGCCGAAGCGGCGATCGGCGCAATGGGTGCCGGACCGCCGACCACGGCCAGATCCGTTGCATCGGCCGCGGCCATCGGCTGCACGCGTAATTGATCCGGACGGACCTGGCGGTTCAGATGATTCGGCTCGCGCGGCCCGGCGGCGGGCGACGGGCCGAACAGCCCGCGCATCGTGACGAATGCGAGGATGTTGGCGAGCAACAGCAGGGCGAGTAGCCAACGCAGCATCATGCAAATTTCTCCAGCTTGCTTGTTCGTTGGCCCGGCGTTCAGGCCGGGCGCGTGTCGGTCGCAGGACCGGCCCGATCGCGGGCTTGCGCCGCGATCAACGCCAGTCCCGCCAGCACGAGCGAGTCGTGACGCGTGAACGGCACGGCTAGCGCCTGCGTCAGCTCGCCCGCGGCGCCGCCGCTCACCACAAGCCGGACGGGCACTTGCCATTCGTCCTGCAGATCGCGCCACATCCGCTCGATCAGTCCCGCCTGAGCCAGCGCGCATCCCGACGACAGCGAGCGCGGCGTGTCCTTCGCGAACCACGCAGCGTGCCTGACCGCGCCGCTCTCATGGGCGCCCGCGGCGTTGCCGGCGAGCAGGCCGCGCGCGGCTGCCGCATCCAGCGTCGGCAGTTGCGCGGTGTTCTCGCCGAGCGAGCGCATCATCAGCGACCAGCCCGGCGCGATCAAACCGCCGATAAACACGCCGTCAGCCGTCAAGGCTTCGAGCGTCGTCGCCGTGCCAAAGGTCGCGATCAGCAGCGGCTCGCCCGGAAACGTGGCGCGCGCGCCGATCATTCCCGCCCAGCGGTCGCTGCCGAGCTGCGAAGGCGTCGTGTACGCGTTGGTCACGCCGCACTGCTGCGCGGCCGAGCGGATCATGGTGCGCGGCAGATCTCGCCAATACCGGTCGATAAACGTATCGATACGGCGCCCCACCGCCTCTCCAGCGACATTCGATAACCATGCAGAACCGGGTGTAGGCAGATGGGACCAATCGGGCTCGTGCCGTGATTGCAACGGATCGCCGGTACCTTTGACCAGTTGACCGCCGTGCGCGAACGCGCCAGAGTGAGTCTGTGTACCATCTTCCTGAGCCAGCGCCCACTTGACGCGGCTATTGCCCGCGTCGATCAGCAGATACGGCGCGGCGCTCATGCCGTCACGCTTCCATCATCGGCGAGACGCAGCGATACGTCTCCCGTCGCAATTGCCTGCGTGCCCGCCGGCGTTTCGAGCAGCAATTGTCCGAGTTCGTCGACGCCGGCAGCCACGCCGCGTCCCACTTCGACGCCTTGCTCGAACAGCACCACATCGCGGCCCGCATAGGCGTGACAGGCGTTCCAGCGCTGGCGGAACGGCGCGAAGCCTTCGGCGCCGAAACGCTGCAAAGCCGGTTCGAGCGCGTTGAGTTCGGCGGCGAGCGTATCGGTGAGATTCGCATTCGGCAGCGCGCGCGACAGCGCCGTGGGCGCCGCGCCGCGCGCCTGCGCGGGCACGTCGGCGTTGAGTGCGCCGACCTTCGCGGCGAGTTCCTCCGCGCCCTTCACGTTGGTGCCGATACCGATCACGACAGCGCTCGCGTCCGCCGTGCTCCAGGCGGTTTCGATCAGGATGCCGGCCAGCTTGTCGCCTTCGAGCAGCACGTCGTTCGGCCATTTCAGCGCGATCTGGCCGGGTCCGGCGACAGGCAGCGAGCGCAAGCCGTCGACGAGCGCGACGCCGACGGCGAGGCTCAGTCCCGCGAGCCCTTCGAGCGGCACGGGCAGCACGCAGGCCACGGAAAACAGCAGCGCGTTGCCGGGTTCGGCATACCAGGCGCGGCCACGCCGGCCGCGGCCGGCCGTCTGGAGATAGGCGACGCGCACGATCGGGCGCGCGAGCGCGCCCGCCTCGCGTGGCAGCGCTTTCATGCGCGCCATCAGGTCGGCATTGGTCGAGCCCGTCTCTTCGACGATTTCGATCGGCCAGTCGTGCGCGGCCGGGCCGAACAGCGCGACGGCGCGCTGCCGGTCGATGCGCCAGTCGCCCGGCGGCTGGAAGGAGGCAGAGGTAGTCATGACGCGTATTTTAGCCACTGCGCCTGACAACGGGAGCAGGACATTGCCGCGCCCAAGGTTGCGTGCGCGCCCGCACGCACGGCGCGCCGGCACGGGCGGTCCACGACGGCCCAATATCGATCCCTTCGATACAATGCCCGTTATTCCGATAACCCCATCAAGCGATCCTTGAACTACGACACTCCTCCCGGACTCGAAGTCGCGGCAGGCAGCCGGGGCAAGATCGTCCGCCTGTCGGGCCAGTGGACGGCGCTCGCGCTCGCTCGCGACCGCTTGCATGGACAGGCGCTGCCGCGTCTGCGCGAGCTGATCGACAGCCGCGCGCAGGTGGCGCAATGGGATCTGTCGCGGGTCGAGCGGATGGATCATGTGGGCGGCCAGGCATTGTGGCGCGTGTGGGGCTACAAGCTGCCCGCCGATCTCGTCGCGTTGAACGACACGCAGCGCGACATCTTCGACCGCATCGCGCTGCTCGACACCGCGCGCGAAAACCCCGAGCCCGTGCAACGCTTCGATCCGTTCACGCAGCTCGGGCTCGGCATCTTCGCGTTCTTCGAGCATCTGTACGGCGGCGTGGCGATGTTCGGCCGCGTGATCCTGGATCTGCTGGCGATCGCGCGCAATCCGAGGCTCGCGCCGTGGAAGGAGATTTCGGCGAACGTCTATAGCGCGGGCACGCAGGCGCTGCCCATCACGGCGCTCGTCGCGTTTCTGATCGGCATCGTGCTGAGCTATCTGTCCGCGCAGCAGTTGCGGCTCTTTGGCGCGAACCAGTTCATCGTGAACATTCTGGGGATGTCGGTGTTGCGAGAGCTTGGGCCCGTGCTCTCGGCCATTCTCGTGGCGGGACGTTCCGGTTCTGCGATCACCGCGCAGATTGGCGTGATGCGCGTGACGGAAGAACTCGACGCAATGCGCGTGATGGGCATCCCGCACGGCCTGCGTCTCATCTTGCCGCGCGTGCTGGCGCTGTCCCTTGCGATGCCGCTGCTCGTGATGTGGACCAATATCGTCTCGCTGGTGGGCGGCGCGCTCGCCGCCAAGATCGTGCTGCAGATCGACATGTCGTACTTCGCGCGCGCGCTGCCGGGCGTGGTGCCCGTCGCGAACCTGTGGATCGGTCTCGGCAAGGGCATGGTGTTCGGCATGCTGATCGCGATCGTCGGCTGTCACTTCGGCTTTCGCATCAAGGCCAATTCGCAGAGTCTCGGCGAAGGCACGACGACCTCGGTCGTCACGTCGATCACCGTCGTGATTCTCGCCGACGCCGTATTCGCGATTCTCTTTCAGAACGTGGGGTTGTCATGATTGCGCCGCTCACTACCGCCGTGCGGGACCAGCCGCTGCCGCAGATCGCCGAAACCGTGATCGAGGTGCGCAATCTCACCAAGCGCTACGGCCGCAACGTCGTGCATCAGCATCTGGATTTCGACGTGCGGCGCGGCGAGATCGTGTCGATCGTCGGCGGCTCGGGCTCGGGCAAGACGACGCTGATGCGCCAGATACTCGGCCTTGAGAGGCCCACGTCGGGCACGATCAAGGTGTTCGGCGAAGACATGTCCGAACTCGACAAGGACGAAGCGCGCCTGATGCGCGTGCGCTCCGGCATGCTGTTCCAGCACGGCGCGCTGTTTTCGTCGCTATCGGTGTTCGACAACATTGCGCAGCCGCTGCGCGAACTCGGCAAGGTGCCTGAAGACCTGCTGCGCGACATCGTGATGCTGAAGCTCGAAATGGTCGGGCTGCCGTGCAAGAACGCGTCGAAGATGCCGGCGGCGCTGTCGGGCGGGATGGTCAAGCGCGTCGGCATTGCGCGCGCGATCGCGCTCGAACCGGAACTGCTGTTTCTCGACGAGCCGACGGCGGGCCTCGATCCGCAGGCTTCCGACGAATTCGTCGAGCTGATCAGCGCGTTGCATCGCGCGCTCGGGCTGACTGTCGTGATGGTGACGCACGACCTCGACACGATGGTCGCGCTGTCCACGCGCGTGGCCGTGATCGCGGACCGCAAGGTCATCGTGGCGGCGCCCGTCGAAGAGGTGGCGGGATACGATCACCCCTTCATCCGCGAGTATTTTCTCGGGCTGCGCGGGCGGCTCGCGTTGCAGGGTTTGTCGCCGGAGCGACGCGCGAAGCTGCCGGCGGAAGCGCTGGAGCCCGCCGCTGAAGCGATTCCGCTGCGCACCGCGCTGTGAGCGCCGACGCTGCACGCCGCCTGCGCGAGCGCGGCCTCGACCGACAGCAGGCGCAGCGCGGCCGCATGACGGGCGCATGCGCAGCGCATCGCGCGCTTCGACGCGCGCTTCGACGCGAGTTGCGCCGTGATGCAAACGGAATCGCTGTGGCGAACCAGGGAACCTGACAATGGAAAACAAATCACACGCCTTCTGGGCCGGGCTCTTCACCGTCGTCATGGTGGTCGCGATCGCCGTGGCGGCATTTTTGTTCAACGTGGACCGATCGGTGCGCATCCCCTTCGATCTGATTGCGCGAACCAATGTCACAGGCCTGTACCCGGATGCTGCGGTACGATATCGCGGCCTGGACGTCGGCAAGGTGCAGTCGATCAAGTTCGATCGCACGCATCCGGGGCAGATTCTGATCCGGATTCTCGTCGACAAGAACGCGCCCATCACGCATTCGACGTTCGGCACGCTCGGGCTGCAGGGCGTGACGGGCCTCGCGTTCGTCCAGCTCGACGATACGGGGCGCGATCTGACGCCGCTGGCGTCGTCCGCGAAGAACGTGGCGCAGCTGCCGATGCGTCCGGGCCTGTTCGATCAGCTGCAGGCGCGCGGCGACGTGCTGCTGCGGCAGATCGAAAAGACCGTGCGCGACGTCGACGCGCTGCTGTCGCCGGAAATGCGCGACCAGCTGATGTCGACGGCGTCGAGCCTGCAGCACGCCGCCGACGGCGTCGCGACGCTCACGGCACAGATGGGCCCGGCCGTCGGCAAGCTGCCGAACACGCTCAGCCAGCTGGACGAGACGCTGGCATCGACGAACCGGATGATCACCAGCCTGAATCGTCCGGACGGTCCGCTCGAAGGCACGCTGAACAAGGTCGGCACGGCCGCGCAGCAGGCGGGCACCGCGCTCACGGCGATGAACGCGACGCTGCAGGACATCTCGGCGCGTGTCGGTTACGACACGCTGCCGCGCGTCAACTCGCTGGCCGACGATGTGCGCACGGCCGTGCGTTCCGTCGATCGCGCCGCCCGATACGTTCAACGAGGCGCCCAACAGCGTGCTGTTCGGTGCGCCGCGCCCGGCGCCCGGACCCGGCGAGCCGGGCTTCGTGTGGCCCGCGCCGTCGGCGCGCGCCGCGAAATGAATTTCAAGGAAATACAGAATGACACGCTCGATCAACCGTCTTTTCACTTCCCGCGCGGCGCTCGCCATGCTGCTGCTCGCGCTCGGCGCGCTGGCGGGCTGCGCGGGCAATCCCGCCGCGCTCGCCGACATCCGCTACGACCTCGGCCCGCCGCCGCTGCCCGCCAGCACGGGCACGATGCCGGCCATCAAGGTGCTCGAAGTCACGGCGCCCCCGACGCTCGGCTCCGACAAGCTGATCTATCGGCTGTCGTATGCGGACTCGCAGCAAACCGCCTCGTACGCGACCAGCCACTGGACGATGCCGCCCGCGCAACTGGTGACGCAGCGCCTGCGCAACGCGCTGTCGTCGCGCGGTACCGTGCTGACGGGCGGCGACGGCGTGTCCGCGCCCGTGCTAAAGGTGGATCTCGACGAGTTCGAGCAGGATTTCGACGGTCGGTCCGAGAGCCACGGTTCGGTGACGGCGCGCACGACGCTGTTCGTCGACGGCAAGGTGGTCGGGCAGCGCACCTTCATCGCGCGCGCGCCCGCGAGCTCGGCCGATGCCGCGGGCGCGCGCGCGCGCTCGCCGCCGCCACCGACGATCTCGTCGCGCAGATTTCCGCGTGGCTTGGCGTGCAGGCGCTCGTCGCGCAGCAATGACGGTTCGCCGCGCCGCTCCGGGAGCACCGGATGGCTGACAAGCCGTGGCAGCGCCGTCCGTCGGCGTTTGCGAGGCAGGCGGTGGTGCTGTATGCGGCACTGATCGCCTATGGGTCGTGGTATCCGTTTTATGGCTGGCGCTCGCTCGGCATCGGTCCCCTCGACTATCTGTTCGATCCCGTCCCGCAGTATCTGACGGCATTCGATGTCGTGACGAACGTGCTCGGCTACATCCCGTTCGGCGCGCTCGTCGTGCTGGCCGTCTATCCGCGCTGGCGCGGCGCGATTGCCGTCGCGTTCGCGTTCGGGCTCGGCACGCTGCTGTCGGGCCTGATGGAAGCCGTGCAGACATACCTGCCGACGCGCGTCGCATCGAATCTCGATCTCGCAGCGAACGCGCTGGGCGCCTTGCTCGGCGCGACCGCGATGTCGCCGTTGACGGGCGCGCTGCTCGATCGCGGCATGCTGCGGCGCATGCGCTTTCTCTGGTTCGAGCGCGACAGCACGGCCGTCATCGGACTTGCGGCGTTGTGGCCGTTCGCGACGATGTATCCGTCGCCGCTGCTGTTCGGCCTCGGCACGTGGCCGCGCGAATTGTGGCAGCGCTTCGATCCGTCGATGCAGGACGCGCTGCTCGCATGGGCGCCCGCCGTGTGGCACGTGCAGGCGTGGGCGGATCGCGCCGCCGCATGGATGCCCGACGACGCGTGGGAAGCCGTGATCGCCGCGCTGAACCTGCTGGCCGCGGGCGCGCTCGCCACGCTGCCGATGCGCGAGCGCGCGCCGCGCGTGCGCCTCCTGATCGCGTTCGTCGTCGCGACGCTCATCGTCAAGACGGGCGCGACGTTTCTGCAGTCGCAATCGGGGCTCGCGTTCAACTGGGCGACGCCGGGCGGGCTGATCGGCCTTGCCGCCGGCTTTGGCGCGATGCTGCTCGCGCGCAAGCTGCCGCGCCGCTCGCGTGTGGCGGTAGCGGCTGCGGCGCTCGTCGTGTCGCTCCTGTTCGTCAATCTGCTGCCCGTGAATCCGTACTTCGACGTCGTGCTCGCCGACTGGCGGCAAGGCCGCTATCTGCATTTCAACGGGCTTGCGCGCTGGCTCGCGTGGATGTGGCCGTATGCGGCGCTCGTGTGGGTCGCGCTGTCGGCGGAACGCGCATTGCTCGCCAGCAGGCGCGGCTCGGGCGGCTGATGCGTGCGTTGCGTGTCGCCGCGCGCCGTGCGCCCGTGCCGGGCCAGCGTTCTGCGGTGTCGCAGCCCCGTCGTTATAATCGGCGGAACCTCTCGTCCCTGCTCGCGGCAGGCTGCGCACTGCGCGACATGCCGCGCCGACCGATCTCACACACCATCATGGATTCGTTCTTCAAATACCACGTGTTTTTCTGTCTGAACCAGCGCGAACCGGGCGCGTCGCGTCCGAGCTGCGCAAACTGCGGCGCGCAGGAAATGCAGGAATATGCGAAGAAGCGCGTGAAGCAGCTCGGCCTCGCCGGTCCAGGGCAGGTGCGCATCAACAAGTCCGGGTGTCTGGACCGCTGCGAGGAAGGCCCGACCGTCGTCGTGTATCCGGAAGGCGTCTGGTACACGTATGTCGACAAGAGCGACATCGATGAAATCGTCGATTCGCATCTGGCGAACGGCAAGATCGTCGAGCGGCTCCTGATCGACCGCTGATCCACGCTCATTCACGCTGATCCAAGCTGATCCCGCTGCGACCACACACAAGATGAACGTACACACGCAGAAGTACCTGATCGACGGCCCGGTGGGCAAAATCGAAGTCGCCGTCGATGTGCCCGACGGCAGCCGCGAAGCGCAAGGCAACGCGGGCGCCGCGCCGCGCGGCATCGCGCTCGTCGCGCATCCGCATCCGCTCTTTGGCGGCACGATGGACAACAAGGTCGCGCAAACACTGGCACGCACGCTGGTGCAGCTGAACTACGTCACGTATCGCTCGAATTTTCGCGGCGTCGGACAGACGGAAGGCACGCACGACGCGGGCGTCGGCGAGCGCGACGACCTGCGCGCCGTGCTCGACCACATGCGCGCGCAACCAGGTTACGCCGATCTGCCGCTCGTGCTGGCGGGCTTTTCGTTCGGCACGTTCGTGCTGTCGCACGTCGCGGCGCGGCTGCGGGAAGAAGGCAAGGACATCGAGCGCATCGTGTTCGTCGGCACGGCGGCGAGCCGCTGGGAAGTCGCGCCCGTGCCCGAAAACACGCTGGTGATTCACGGCGAAATCGACGACACCGTGCCCATCCAGTCGGTGTTCGACTGGGCGGCGCCGCAGGAACTGCCCGTCGTCGTGATTCCGGGCGCCGAGCATTTCCTGCATCGCAAGCTGCACATTCTCAAGCGCATCATCGTCGACGCCTGGCGCTGATCGCGTGTCGTTTCGACACCGTCGGCCGCGCGCCGCCGGTGTTGTAAAAACCCGCGAAAATGCGGGAAAACTCCATGACGTAGGGCTAATTGTCAGGCAGCCGCTTGTATAATGAGCGCTCTTTTTTTGGGCGCAGCGTTGCCCGTCTGGTGGATCGAATCGCCTCGCTCGTGAGTTCATGGCGGCGGATTCGGCGCGAGATGCGAGGCGCGCTGTGCGAACCGACCGCGTGACAGAGTCTGACAAGCAGTCGAAACACCGCCGCGCCGGTTGTGCGCGGCGGCGGCTGCCGTCCGGCATCACACGAACCATTCGAACCGCGCGTTCTTGCGCACCCAGCACACTCTGCCCGAATCGATCCTATGCGCTTTTCGAACCACGGCTCTTTCAGCCTTTCCAGCATCGCTTCCCTCGTTCCGCAAACCTTTGCCAGCAAGCTCGCGTTTGGAATCGCGCTGCCCGCGGCGCTCGTCGCGAGCAGCGCTTTCGCGCAGGTGCCGCCGCCGGGCGTGAACGCGCGCTCATGGGTGCTCGTCGATGCCACCAGCAACCAGGTGCTCGCCTCCGCCAACGCGGATGAGCGCGTGGAACCGGCGTCGCTGACCAAGCTGATGACGGCTTACCTCACGTTCGAGGCGCTGCAGTCGAAGAAGATCACGATGGACCAGTCGATCAATCCGAGCGAGGCCGTGCGCCGCGTGCGCAACGACGAGTCGCGCATGTTCATCGAGGCGAACAAGCCCGTCACGGTGCACGATCTCGTCTACGGCATGATCGTGCAGTCGGGCAACGACGCGGCCATCGCGCTGGCGGAACTGGTCGGCGGCAGCGAAGCGCAGTTCGTCAACATGATGAACGCCGAAGCGCAAAAGCTCGGCATGAAGAACACGCACTTCGCCGACGTGAACGGCATGCCCGACGCGCAGCACTACACGACGGCGGGCGACCTCGCCATCCTGTCCGCGCGCCTGATCCGCGACTACCCGGACTACTACAACATCTTCTCGGTCAAGGAATTCACGTACAACAAGATCAAGCAGCCGAACCGCAACCGTCTGCTGTGGATCGACCCGACCGTCGACGGCCTGAAGACGGGCCACACGCAAGCGGCCGGCTACTGCCTGATCGCGAGCGCGAAACGTTCGCTGCCGGGCGTGCCCGATGCGTCGCGCCGTCTCGTGTCGGTGATGATGGGCGAGGAGAAGGAACACGACCGCGTGCAGGACAGCCTGAAAATGCTGAACTACGGCTACTCCGCGTATGACGCGGTGCGTCTGTACAAGGCCAATCAGGTGATCGAGACGCCGCGCATCTACAAGGGTTCGCAAGATACCGTCAAGCTCGGCGTGACGACGGATCAGTACATCACGCTGCCCAAGGGCATGGCCGACAAGGTGAAGCCGCAGGTCGAGCACGCCGATCCGCTGATCGCACCGATCGCGCAAGGCCAGCAGGTCGGCTCCGTGAAGTTTGTCGCCGACGGCAAGACGCTCGCGCAGGTGCCGCTGGTCGCGCTGCAGGCGGTGCCGCAGGCGGGCATCGTCGGCCGCGTGTGGGATTCGATGATGTTGATGTTCAACAAGAAGAAGTAAGCCGGCAGCAGCATCTTGCCTGGCACGGGCGTGAGGCGCGAAGGCGCCGCCTGGGTCGGCAGGAGACAGTCTGCGGCTTGCTTTTTCGCCGCGCGCAATCATATAGGTGTGATTGCGTGCGGTGCATGAAGGAGCCGAGATGAGTCCCGTGAATGAATCATTGATCGATTTTCCGTGCGATTTCCCTATCAAGGTGATGGGCAAGTCGCACCCTGAGTTTCAGACGACGATCGTCGAAGTGATCCGCCGGTTCGACGGCGAGTTCGACGCGGCGCGTGTCGAAGTGCGGCCCTCGAGCGGCGGCAACTACACCGGCCTGACGGTGACGGTGCGCGCGCAGAACCGCGAGCACCTCGACGATATCTACCGGGCGCTAACCGGGCATCCGATGGTGAAGGTCGTTCTGTAAGCCGCTTCGAGGCGAGCAGGCGGGCGTTTGCTAACGCTGCGTCTGCGCCGCCGGAAGCTGGACGTGCAATGCGTCCGGCGCAGGTTGTGTGTCTCTTTTTCCCCGTGTTTCGCGGCTCACCGAGCGCATCGCGCTCTCGGTGCACGCGCTTTCGAACAGTTGCCGAAAGCGCGCGACTTCGTCGAACACCCAGTCGCGGAAGGCTTTCACGCGGGCCGTCTGCAGCATCTGCGGCGTGCAGATGAAGAAGTACTGCCACGGGCTCGGACCGTCGATATCGAACAGCCGCACGAGCCGCCCCGACGCGACTTCGTGCATCGCGAGCGAGCGGCGCGTGAGGGCAATGCCCTGGCCATCGATGGCCGCCTGCAGCAGATTCGACGAATCCTGATACAGCACGCCGCGCTTCGGCTCCGGCCAGTCGGTCAGACCCGCGGCGTCGAACCACGGGCGCCATAACTCGTCGTCGGAACGCAGCAGCGGCGCCTTGGCGAGATCGGCGGGCGTTTTCGGCAGATTGCCGCCGTTGAATGTGGGCGAGCAGGCCGGGAAGAACACTTCTTCGAGCAGCAACTCCGTGTGCAGGCCGGGGTAGTTGCCGTAGCCGAAACGGACGGCGCAATCGACGTCGTCGCGCGCGAAATCGGTGAGCGCGTTCGTGGACAGCAGTTCGAGGTCCCATTGCGGATTCGCTTCGATGAAGCTGCCGATGCGCGGCGTCACCCAGCGCGCCGCGAACGACGACAGCATCGACACGACGAGCCGCCGGTCGCGATCGCCTGCGCGAATCTCGCGCGTTGCTTCCGCCAGCGAGATCAGCGCCGTGCTCACCTGGGCGGCGTAGCGGCGACCGATGTCGGTGAGCCGCACGCGCTTGCCGTCCCGCGCGAACAGCTTCACGCCCAGCTCTTCTTCGAGCGCGCGAATCTGATGGCTGACGGCGCCGTGCGTGACGTAGAGCTCGTCGGCCGCGCGCGAAAAACTCTCGTGGCGGGCGGCGGCCTCAAAGGCCTTGATCGCGTTCAGGGCGGGCAATTGACGGAGGTCCATCGCAATTTTTCTCACATAAGGGTGAAAATTGATCGTTTGGCGTAAGCCCTTGTCCCGTCTACGATTGTAGCCATGAAACGATTTTTGGCGAGGCCATCATGCGAGAAATTTCCTCTAGCATCACGTTCGAAATCGTAGCCGGCGAAACTGTTCCGATGAAGGTCACCCGCAGCACGCGGTTGGCCGTCTCCGGCGCTGCGGTCTGGGTAACACGCAGCGACGACGTCGAGGACTACTGGCTCGAACCGGGCAAGACGCTGCGTTTGCGGCGCGGTGAGCGGCTGTGGTTGTCGGTCGAGCGCGGCACGCAGGCGCGCGTCGCGTTCCATGTACCGATGCGTCCGCGGCAGAAGGCGCTGAACTGGTTTGGCCGCGTCAGCGAGCGTTTCGCCGCGTGGCTGCGTGCCGGCTGGCGCACCGTCTGATCGTCCGGGCGATTGCCCTCGTGGCCGGCGAGGCGCGCAGGATTTCGGTAAACTGCCGGAATCATGTGTGCTACGCCGGTTTCATCGTCCCCCGAATCTTCAAGTCTTGTTCAGCCTGACGCCGCAGCCGACAACGCCGCCGTCAGCCATGTGGCGCAGCCTGTGATCGTGCGCTGGCGCGGCTCGGAAAACTATCAGACGAGTTTCGACGCGATGCGCGCGTTCACCGATTCGCGCACCCCGGAAACCTCAGACGAAATCTGGCTGGTCGAACATCCTGCTGTTTTCACGCTCGGCCAGGCCGGCGATCCCGCGCACCTGCTCGCCGCCGACAGCGGCATTCCCCTCGTCAAGGTCGATCGCGGGGGGCAGATCACGTATCACGGTCCCGGTCAGGTGATCGCGTATCTGCTGCTCGACTTGCGACGCCGGAAGCTGATGGTGCGCGAACTGGTGACGCGGATCGAGCAGGGCGTGATCGACACACTCGCGGCGTATAATCTCGCCGGTGAACGCAAGGCAGGCGCGCCCGGCATCTATGTCGCGCCTGAGCAGCCCGATCAGCGTACGAATGCGCAGTTGCACGCCGGCGCCAAGATCGCGGCGCTGGGTCTGAAAATCCGTCACGGCTGCAGTTATCACGGTGTGAGCCTCAACGTGAAAATGGATTTGCAGCCGTTTCTGGCCATCAATCCGTGCGGGTACGCGGGGCTCGAAACAGTCGACATGGCGACGCTCGGCGTCGCGGCCGGCTGGGACGACGTAGCCCGAACCCTTGCAGCAAGCCTCATCGCCAACATCGACGGCAGTCCCGCGGCCGTCGGCCAACCGCAGGCCGGTCTCCCCGCCGCCTGAATGGAACGAACGAATGACTGACGTTACCGCGACTCCCGCCGCTTCCGACTCCGCCAACCTCGCTGTCAGCAGCGCTGCCAATGCAGCTGCCGCGCCCTACGACGCCACCGCGAAGCAAAAGGCACAGGCCAAGACGGCACGCATTCCGATCAAGATCGTTCCGGTCGAAAAGCTGAAAAAGCCCGACTGGATTCGCGTGAAAGCGGCGACGGGCAATTCGCGTTTCTATGAGATCAAGCAGATTCTGCGCGAGCACAACCTGCACACGGTGTGCGAAGAAGCGAGCTGCCCGAACATCGGCGAATGCTTCGGCAAGGGCACGGCAACGTTCATGATCATGGGCGACAAGTGCACGCGCCGCTGCCCGTTCTGCGACGTCGGCCACGGCCGTCCCGATCCGCTCGATCCCGATGAGCCGCTCAATCTCGCGCGCACCATCGCGGCGCTCAAGCTCAAGTACGTGGTGATCACGAGCGTGGACCGCGACGATCTGCGTGACGGCGGCGCGGCGCACTTCGTCGAATGCATCGAGAAGACGCGCGAGCTGTCGCCGGAGACGCGCATCGAAATCCTCACGCCCGACTTCCGCGGACGTCTGGACCGTGCAATCGGCATTCTGAACGCCGCGCCGCCCGACGTGATGAACCACAACCTCGAAACGGTGCCGCGCCTGTACAAGGAAGCACGTCCTGGTTCGGACTACGCGCATTCGCTGAAGCTGCTGAAGGACTTCAAGGCGCTGCATCCCGATGTCGCGACGAAGTCGGGTCTGATGGTCGGCCTGGGCGAAACGGAAGAAGAGATTCTCCAGGTGATGCGCGATCTGCGCGAGCACAACGTCGACATGCTGACGATCGGCCAATACCTGCAGCCGTCCGAGCATCACTTGCCCGTGCGCGCGTATGTGCATCCCGACACGTTCAAGATGTATGAGGACGAGGCGTACAAGATGGGCTTCACACATGCGGCTGTCGGCGCGATGGTGCGTTCGAGCTATCACGCCGACGTGCAGGCACATGATGCCGGCGTGGTCTGAACGCATGCAGCAGTAGTTACCGGATGAAGCAAAAAATGCCCGCGCAAGCGGGCTTTTTTGTTTTTGGACTCGTGGATGGCGCTGCCTACCGTGCCGGATCTGTTGCAAACGCCACAAAAAAACAAAACGCACAAAATTACAACAACGCAAATATATGCAACACTAGGCGGCATGGGTTCGGGACGCACGTGGGGCGTTCCGGCATCGCGGAAGTCCTGAAGCGTCGTGCCTATGGTGATCCTGCTGAACTTGTTGTCGGGTGTCGCTTTGCTCGTGTGGGGCACGCATATCGTGCGCACGGGCATTTTGCGCGTGTGGGGCGCCGACCTGCGGCGCACGCTCGCACGCAGCACGAATAGCCGCCTGAAGGCTTTCGCCTCCGGTGTCGGGGTGACGAGTCTCGTGCAGAGCAGCAACGCAACGGCGATGATCGTCACGTCGTTTGCGGCACAAGGGATGTTGCCGCTCGCCAGCGGCCTCGCCATCATGCTCGGCGCGGACGTCGGTACGGCGTTGATGGCGCGCATCCTGACGCTCGATCTGACGTGGCTGTCGCCGCTTCTCATCATTGTCGGTGTGCCAGTCTTTTTGTCGCGCAAGCAGAATCGCTCGGGTCAGGTCGGACGCACGGCGATCGGCCTCGGGCTCATTCTGCTGGCACTGCATCTGATCGTGCAGAGCGCGCAGCCGATCACGCACGGCGCGGGCGTGCGTGTGATGTTCGGCGCGCTGACGGGCGACACGATGCTCGACGCGCTGGTGGGCGCCACCTTCGCTGTCATTTCGTATTCGAGCCTCGCGGCCGTGCTGCTGACGGCGACGCTCGCGTCATCGGGTGTGATTTCGTTGAAGGTCGCGCTGTGCCTCGTGATCGGCGCGAACCTGGGCAGCGGTCTGCTCGCGCTGGCGGGCACGCTCGCGCAAAACACGGCCGCGCGGCGCCTTGCGCTCGGCAGTCTGGCGTTCAAGCTGGCGGGCGCGTTGCTGATCCTGCCGTTCGCGTCGCTGCTCGCGAGCGCCTTGCCTGCGCTGATCGCCAATCCGCGCGAAGCGGTAGTCGGCTTCCATGTGATCTACAACACGCTGCGCTGCTGCGCCTGCATGCCGTTGATCGACGCCGTCGCGCGCGCGTGCTGCCGCGTGTTGCCGGAGCGGCCCGATCCGAACGGGCAATTGCGCCCCGTTCATCTCGATGCCGCTTCGCTCGCTACACCAGCGCTCGCACTGTCGAATGCCGCGCGCGAAGTGCTGCGCATCGGCGACATCGTGCGGGCGATGCTCGACAACGTCTCGCATCTGATCCATCACAACGATCTCAACAAGGCGCGCGAAACGATCCGCATGGACGACGACGTCGATCACCTGTATGCGCAGGTGAAGGCATACCTCGCGCGCATTTCGCGCGAACAGCTCGACGATGCGGATAGCCGACGCTGGACCGACATCATCGCGCTGACGATCAACCTCGAACATGCAGGCGATATCATCGAGCGCATCGTTACCGATATCGTCGAGAAGAAGATCGCGCACCGCCTCGCGTTCTCCGAGCAAGGCTTGAGCGAACTGGACGATCTGCATACGCGGCTCGTCGGCAATCTGCAGTTGGGGTTGTCAGTCTTCCTGAACAACGATTTACGTTGTGCGGAATTGCTGCTTGCGGAGAAGGAGCACTTCCGCGATCTCGAACGCGCGTATTCGTACAAGCATCTCGATCGGCTGGCGGGCCAGACCTTGCGCAGCGTCGAAACGAGCGCGCTGCATCTGGACGTGATCAGCGACATGAAGCGGCTCAACTCCCTGTTCTGCTCGACGGCTTATCCGGTGCTCGATGCAGCGGGTGCGCTGCACGACTCGCGGTTGCGCAAGCGCATGCCTGAAGCGATGCCTGCCGTCACGGAACCGAATCAGACGTGATGGGTGCGGGACTCACGCCAGTATCACCTTGCCCACCTTGCGCTTGAGTGCGGCGAACGTCGCGATTTCCGTCGCCTTGCGATTGGTGATCAGCAGATCGATCTTCTCGGGCGCGCAGTACGCGATGCGG
The DNA here is from genome assembly GCF_037126505.1 of Paraburkholderia bengalensis. Taxonomy (NCBI): domain Bacteria; kingdom Pseudomonadati; phylum Pseudomonadota; class Betaproteobacteria; order Burkholderiales; family Burkholderiaceae; genus Paraburkholderia; species Paraburkholderia bengalensis. The sequence goes on along the minus strand of NZ_JACFYJ010000055.1, from coordinate 15,677 downwards.
CTGCGCTGTCCGATCTTGCTGTGATCCGCGAGTATCACGACGCTGTCCGCATTGGCGACCATCGCGCGCGCCACTTCCGTTTCCGCGCGGTCGTAGTTGCTCGCGCCATTTTTTGCATCGACGCCGACGGGCGACAGCAGCGCGATATCCGCGCGATAGCGCTGGATGTCGAGAATCGTCGTATCGCCCGTGGTCGACAATGCGCGGTCGCTGATCGAGCCGCCTAGCAGGATGACCTCGTTGGACCACGACTCGCGCTGTTCGGGCGCGCCGCGCATCTTCGTCGCGACATCGATCGAGTTCGTGATGATCGTGAGATTCGCGAGCTTCGCGAGTTCGTCGGCGAGCGCGGCTGTCGTCGTGCCTGCGTCGACGAACAGCGTCTGCCCGCTGGCGACGACGCCCGTCGCCGCCTTCGCAATGGCCTTCTTCGACTTGACGTGCGACTGCGCGCGCTCGGCAATGGGCGCTTCGTCGGCGGGCCGGATTGCGCCGCCGTGAACCCGGCGTAATTCGCCGAGCGCTTCGAGATCGAGCAGATCGCGCCGGACCGTTTCGCGCGAGACGCCCAGATCCGCCATGATGCGCTCCGTCGACACACGGTTTAGCGTGGACAGCAGCGCGCGTATTCTCTGATGACGGTCTTCCTGCCACATGCGGATCGTTCCTCGCCTGTTCGACGTTTTAATGGCTGCTACTCCGTGCCTTCACGCAAAGCATCACTATCAATTCTTTATGTCGGACGCATGTCAAAACGCTTGGCGGATGTGCCGTGTGTGGTCTTTCAGGTTGTATTTTTTTGGGTACTTGCACATTTGGGTACTTGTGTTTAGCCTTCGCATTTTGAGGCATTCGCGCCCGATTTGAAACTTCGCGAACAGCGCATTTTCGAAAACGAAATGAAGTATGCGCTGCACCACGTTTCGAGGCCGACGAATGTTGCACAATGACAAGGCCGCGTCGTAACGCCAACGGAAGACCGGCCGTTCGCGATCCTCAGAACAAGATACTACGGCGCACGCCGGCGCCCATGAACGCAGGCGGCGGTTCCATCAGATCTTTGTGAAGGCAAGCACGATGGGCAACGGGATCGATCAGGCACTATCCGCGGACTGGCCATATCCACGGCTCGTCGCGCATCGCATCGGCGGCAAGCTCGCGCCGGAGAACACGCTGGCGGGCTTCGAGGTATGCGGGCGTCTCGGCTACGGAATGGTCGAGTTCGACGCGAAGCTCTCCGCCGACGACCAGATTTTCCTGCTGCACGACGACGATCTCGACCGCACCACGAATGGCCACGGACCCGCTGCGCAACATACGTGGCAGCAGCTGGCATCGCTCGATGCAGGCGCATGGTTCGATGCGCGTTTCCGCGACGAACGTCTGCCCACGCTCGCGCAGGTGGCCGCGCGCTGTGCGAGCGATGCGATCGCCGCGAACATCGAAATCAAGCCGTGCCCGGGCCGCGACGAAATCACGGGGCGACTCGTTGCGCTAGCGGCCAAAGACTTGTGGCGCGCGCAAAAGCCGCTGCTGTCGTCGTTCTCTTTCGAAGCACTGAGGGCCGCGCGCGACGCCGCGCCGTCGCTGCCGCGCGGCATGCTGTTCGATGCCTTGCCGGACGACTGGCTCGGCACCGTGCGGGAACTCGCGTGCGTGTCGCTGCATGCCGATCACCAACATCTGACGCAGCACAACGTGCGCACCATCCGCGATGCGGGGCTGCGCGTGCTCGCGTACACGGTGAATGATCCCGTGCGCGCGCGCGAACTGGCGAAGTGGGGCGTTGACATGATTTGTACCGATCGCCTCGATATCATCGGCGCAGACGTCGTCGGCTGAATGCGCGTGCGTGCGGCCAACGCCGGCAAGAAGACATCAATAAGCAGTTTTCCTAACGTAGCAATTTTCGGCAGAGGATGAGAACACTATGAAACCGACCACGTTGCGTTATTTCCTTATGGCGTGCGGCGTGGCCGCCGCAGGCAATGCCCTGGCAGCGCCGCCCGATGCGCTCGTCGCCGCCGCGAAGCAGGAGGGGCAGCTCACCGTGATCGCGTTGCCGCATGACTGGTGCGGTTATGGTCCGATGCTCGCGGACTTCCAGAAGAAGTACGGCATCAAGATCAACGAGCTGAATCCCGATGCCGGCTCGGGCGACGAGATCGAAGCGATCAAGGCGAACAAGGGCAACAAGGGTCCGCAGGCACCCGACGTGATCGACGTCGGCCTGTCGTTCGGTCCCGCAGCGAAGGCGCAAGGCCTGCTGCAGCCGTACAAGGTCGCGACGTGGAAGTCGATTGCCAACGAGAACAAGGACCCCGAAGGCTACTGGACGGGCGACTACTACGGCGTGCTGTCGTTTGAAGTGAACGCCGACATGATCGACAAGGTGCCAACCGACTGGAGCGATCTGCAAAAGGCCGACTACAAGAACGCCGTCTCGCTCGCAGGCGATCCGCGCTCGGCGAACCAGGCCATTCAGGGCGTGTACGCGGCGGGCCTGTCGGCATCGAAGGGCGATGCGAGCAAGGCTGCGCAAGCCGGCCTGAAGTACTTCGCCGATCTGAACAAGAACGGCAACTTCGTGCCCGTGATCGGCAAGGCGGCGTCGCTGGCGCAAGGCACGACGCCCATCATCGTGCGCTGGGACTACAACGCGCTCGCCGACCGCGACACGCTCAAGGGCAACCCGAAGGTACAGGTCGTCGTGCCGAAGACGGGTGTCGTCGCGGGCGTCTACGTACAGGCGATCAGCGCGTACGCGCCGCATCCGAACGCCGCGAAGCTGTGGATGGAATACCTGTACTCGGATGAAGGCCAGCTGGGCTGGCTCGCTGGCTATTGCCACCCGATCCGCTACAACGAACTGGTGTCGCAGAAGAAGGTGCCGCAGGCGCTGCTCGACAAGCTGCCGCCCGCTTCCGCCTACAAGAACGCCGTGTTCCCGACGCTGCAGCAGCAGGACGCGACGAAGGAAGTCGTCACCAAGCAGTGGGACCAGGTGGTCGGCGCGAACGTCAAGTAAGGTCGGCTGAGTGCAAGCAAGCGCGGCATGATCCGGCGATGCGGACTTCGTGGTCCGCATCGCGCGGACGCAACAGGTCGTTCAGTTCGAGGATGAGTTATGAGCGCTTCATCGGAAGCCGGGCCGGGCGGCCAGGCGGACCTGATGGTTCCGTCCGTGCCGCAGCCGGCGCCGAAGGTGGATGGCCCGGGAAGGTCGTCGCCCGTCTGGACGTGGATCGGCGTGATGCCGTTCTTTATCTTTGCCTTGTTGTTCCTGATCCTGCCGACAGGCTTCCTGATGATCGGCGCGTTCCAGGACGCGCAAGGTCACTTCACGCTCGCCAACATTCGCGACCTGTTTCGGGAAGGCACGCTCGACGCGTACTGGATCAGCTTCAAGGTCAGCGCGGCATCGGCGATCGGCGGCGCGGCGCTTGGCTCGCTGCTCGCGTGGGCGGCCGTGCACGGCAAGCTGCCCGGCTGGATTCGTCCGACGCTGCTGACGTTTTCCGGCGTCGCGTCGAACTTCGCGGGCGTGCCGCTCGCGTTCGCGTTCATCTGCACGCTCGGGCGCGTCGGTCTCGTGACGGTGCTTTTGAAGAAGTACACGGGCGTCAATCTCTATTCGACGGGTTTCAGCATTCTGAGCTTCTGGGGCCTGACGATCACGTATCTGTATTTCCAGATTCCGTTGATGGTGCTGATCATCACGCCCGCGCTCGACGGTCTGAAGCGCGAGTGGCGTGAAGCGTGCGATTGCCTCGGCGGCACTGCGTATCAGTACTGGCGCTACGTCGCGTTGCCGGTGCTGTGGCCGAGTGTGCTCGGCGCGACGCTGCTGCTGTTCGCGAATTCGTTCGGCGCGGTGGCGACGGCGTATGCATTGACGGGCAGTTCGCTGAACATCGTGACGATCCTGCTGTACGCACAGATTCGCGGCGACGTGCTGCACAACCAGAACCTCGGCTATGCGCTCGCGCTCGGCATGATTCTCGTGACGGGGCTGTCGAACGGCGGCTATATCTGGCTGCGCTCGCGTGTCGAAAGGGGGCGGCGATGAAAGCGTCGATGAACAAACAGTCGCGCGTGGGCGCGTGGACCGCGATGATCGTTGGTTCGCTGTATTTTCTGATTCCGCTGATCGCGACTTTCGAATTCAGCTTGCGCATGCGGCGCGGTACGTACAGCTTCGATGCATACAAAGTCGTGCTCGGCGATCCGCACTTTCAGGCGTCGTTCGGTTACTCGATATTGATGGCGCTGCTGACGATCGTCGTGGGCGTGCTGCTTGTGGTGCCGACGGCCTACTGGGTGCAACTGCGTTTGCCGAAGCTGCGCGGCATCGTCGAGTTCATCACGCTGCTGCCGCTCGTCGTGCCCGCCATCGTGATCGTGTTCGGCTATCTGCGCATCTACAACAGCAGTTCGATCCTGCCGCTGACCGCGAACGAACGCGCGACGGATCTGCTGCTCGTGTTCGGCTACGTGACGCTGTCGCTGCCGTACATGTATCGCGCGGTCGATGCGGGCCTGCGCGCCGTCGACGTGCGCTCGCTGACGGAAGCGGCAGAATGCCTCGGCGCGAACTGGCCGACCATTCTGTTCAAGGTGATCTTTCCGAATATCCGCTCGGGCATTCTGTCGGGCGCGTTTCTCACCTTTGCTGTCGTGATCGGCGAGTTCACGTTGGCGAGTCTGCTCGACCGGCCGGCGTTTGGTCCGTATCTGCAGCTGATCGGCGCGAACCGCGCTTACGAGCCGTCCGCGCTCGCGATCATCGCGTTCGCCGTTACGTGGGCGTCGATGGGGCTGATCCAGGTGTTCGGCTCCGCACGCGCGCTCGCCGCGCAAAAACCCTGATGTTGAACTGAGGCATCGTCATGGCATTCCTTGAAATCGACAGTCTGCACAAGACGTTCGGCGCGAACACCGCGCTGCATCACTTCGACATGCAGATCGAGCGCGGCGAATTCATCACCTTTCTCGGGCCGTCGGGCTGCGGCAAGACGACGGTGCTGCGGATGATCGCCGGCTTCGAGACGCCGACGCGCGGCACGATCCGGCTCGATGGCCGCGACGTCACGCATCTGCGCACGCGCCAGCGCAACGTCGGCATGGTGTTTCAGTCGTATGCGCTGTTTCCGAACATGACGGTCGCAGAGAACATCGGCTTCGGGCTGAAGGTCGCGAACCGGCCGCAGGGCGAGATCAAAAGGCGCGTCGATGAAATGCTGCAACTCATCAAGCTGCCGCATCTCGGCGAGCGGTATCCATGGCAATTGTCGGGCGGCCAGCAGCAACGCGTCGCGCTGGCGCGCGCGCTCGCGAGCAAGCCGCAGGTTCTGTTGCTCGACGAGCCGCTGTCGGCGCTCGACGCAAAAATCCGCATTTCGCTGCGCCAGGATATTCGCGCGCTGCAACGCGAGCTTGGCATCACGTCGATCTTCGTCACGCACGATCAGGAAGAGGCGCTGTCGATTTCCGACCGCATCGTCGTGATGAACGAAGGGCGCGTCGAGCAGGTCGGCACGCCGCTCGATATCTACAACTACCCGCGCACGCGCTTTGTCGCGTCGTTCGTCGGCACGCTGAACATTCTGTCGGGACATGTGATCGATCCCGTCACGGGCCGCATGGCCGTCGATGGCCAGGAACTGCGCACCACACAACCGCTGCCCGCCGACGACACCGGCAAGAAGCGCATGCTCGCGCTGCGTCCGGAGGCGATCGTGCTGGAGGCGCCCGCCGCGGGCCGCAACACGCTGACGGCGACGGTGGAGGAAGTGAGCTTTCTCGGCGCGATCGTGCGTATCCGGACGCGCGTGAAAGACGAAGTCATTTCACTCGATGTGTTCAACGATCCGAACCGCCGTTTGCCCGAGCGCGGCCAGCCGGTGGCGCTCGGCTTTTCGCACGAGAACCTGCTCGTGCTCGAAGAAGGCGTCCAATAGGTTAGGGTTAGCCCTAAGCCTTATGGGATAAGGCGTTCGGGAATCCGGACGCCCCGATTCCGGATTTCCGGAAAGCTGGAAGCGTGGTCGCGCGCGCGCCGTGAAATTTCCTTGTGAATCAAGAGATTAAGCGCGAAACAAAGTCTGGCATCGACCTTGCGAATAGAAAGTGCGGCCAACATGGCCCGACCATTAAAAAAGCAAGCCTTGCATAAGACCAGAGTAAGGCGCAAAAGCATTAACTCTGGTCGATAGGAGACAACGATGCCCAAGTTCCTGTATTGGTTCTTCTGATTTCGTCGTCTGTCGCGGCTTGTTCACCGCGCGTGACGCACGTTCAGTCGTACGTGATGCGCTGAGTGGCCGGCCGCCGGTCCACCCTGGCTTTACTCCATTGCAGGAAACACCATCGTGAAGAAACCCATTTATAAAGTCCTCTACGTGCAGGTGATCGTCGCGATCATCATCGGCATTGCCCTGGGGCACTTCTATCCCGCGCTCGCCACCGACATGAAGCCGCTCGGCGACGCGTTCATCAAGCTCATCAAGATGGTGATCGGCCCGATCATCTTCTGCACCGTCGTGACGGGTATCGCGGGCATGGAAGACATGAAGAAGGTCGGGCGCGTCGGCGGCAAGGCGCTGCTGTACTTCGAAATCGTGTCGACGTTCGCGCTGATCCTCGGCCTGGCCGCGACGCACCTGCTTCGCCCCGGCGTCGGCTTCAACGTCGATCCTGCGACGCTCAACGGCAAGGAAGTCGCGTCGTATGCCGCAAAGGCGCACGGCCAGACCACGGTCGACTTCCTGATGCACATCATTCCGGACACGCTGGTGTCGGCGTTCTCGCAAGGCGAAATCCTGCAGATCCTGCTGATCGCGCTGCTGTTCGGCGCGGTGCTCGCGCATGTCGGCGAGCGCGGCAAGCCGGTGACGAGCTTTATCGAAAGCCTGTCGAGCATCCTGTTCGGCATGGTCGGCATCATCACGAAGCTCGCGCCGATCGGTGCGTTCGGCGCGATGGCGTTCACCATCGGCAAATACGGCATCGGCTCGCTGCTGCCAATGCTCAAGCTGATCGGCACGTTCTATCTGACGTCGATCGTGTTCGTGGTCGTGGTGCTCGGCCTGATCGCGCGCATGGTGGGCTTCAACATCCTGCGTTTCGTCGCGTACATCAAGGAAGAAATGCTGATCGTGCTGGGCACGAGTTCGTCGGAAGCGGCGCTGCCGCAACTGATGCTGAAGCTCGAAAAGCTCGGCTGCTCGCGTTCGGTGGTCGGCCTCGTCGTGCCGACGGGCTACTCGTTCAACCTCGACGGCACCAACATCTACATGACGATGGCTGTGCTGTTCATCGCGCAGGCGACCAACACGGATCTGACATGGGGCCAGCAACTGACCCTGCTTGCCGTGACGATGCTGACGTCGAAGGGCGCGAGCGGCGTGACGGGCGCAGGTTTCATCACGCTGGCCGCCACGCTCGCCGTCGTGCCGACCATTCCGCTGTCGGGCATGGTGCTGATTCTCGGTATCGACCGCTTCATGAGCGAATGCCGCGCGCTGACGAACATCGTCGGCAACGGCGTGGCGACGGTTGTCGTGTCGGCGTGGGAAAAGGAACTCGACCGGTCGAAGCTGCGCGCTGCATTGCGTCGCGACGTCGCCGTCACCGAAGCGGCCGAGGTCTGAGCCATGAAAGCGGCGCCGCGGCAACATGGCGGCGCGGCGCCGCATGCAACGCAGGCGCCGTCTGAACCGATGAACGGGCAGACAGAATCACAGACGGGCGGGCCAACCCCCGACCCGTTCGACGATGGGGCGCGATATGCCACAATAGGCGATCCCCATCGACCGACTTCCGCCATCGTGACGCGCCGCCTGCTGATCCTGTTCGCGCTCGTCGCCGGGCTCGTGGCGGCTTGCGGGCTCACGTGGACCATCACGTGGCAGCACGGCATCGATACGCTGCGGCGCAATGCGGCCGTGCGGGCGGACCGCACGACGAACGCGCTCAAGAGCACGCTCGAACGTTACGAATCCCTGCCGTATCTGCTCGGCGAACATCCACTCGTGCAGGATGTGCTCGTCGATCCGAGCGCCGCCAACGTGGCGCGCGCCAATCAATATCTCGAAGACCTGAACCGCCGCGCCCGCGCGAACGTCGCGTACATCATCACGGCGGCGGGCAAGTGCGTCGCGGCGAGCAACTGGAATCAGCCCGACAGCTTCATCGGCCAGGAGTATCTGTTCCGACCGTATTTCGTCGAGGCGGTGAAGGGAAACGTCGGGCGCTTTTTCGGGATCGGCACGACGTCGCTCGATCCCGGCTACTACATCTCGCAGCCCGTGAAGCGCGACGGCAAGATTGTCGGCGTGGCGGTCGTGAAGCTGAATCTCGAATGGTTTCAGGGCGCCGATGCGTCCGAGCCGATGATCGTCACCGACGATCACGGCGTGATCTTTCTGTCGTCGGTGGCAGCGTGGAAGTACCACACGGTCAAGCCGCTTTCGAGCGACGTGATCGCGTCGATCTTCGATACGCGCCAGTACGCGCGCCAACCCATCGCGCCGCTGCCGATGACCGTGATGCGCACGCTCGAAGGCGGCGCGCAGATCGTGCGCATCGGCGGCGGGCGCGGCGGCAATTACGCGGCGCCGCGCTTTCTCTCGTCGCAGCGCGCGCTCGGCGAGCCGGACTGGCGTCTCATCACGATGGCGCCCATCGATCCCGTCAATGCCGATGCGCGCTACGCAACGATCGTGACGGGCTTCGGCTATGTGTCGCTGTGCCTGCTGCTGTTCTACTGGCGCATGCGCCGCGCGCGCGTGCGCGAAGTGATGCGCAGCCGCGCGCTGCTGCAAAAGGCGTATGCGGAACTGAACCAGCGCGTCGCTGAACGCACGGCCGATCTGTCGCAAGCCAACGAGCAACTGAAGAAGGAAGTGAGCGAGCGCACGCGCGCCGAACAAGAACTGCGCGCCGCACACGACGAACTGATCCAGGCGAGCAAGCTCGCCGCGCTCGGCCAGATGGCCGCGGGCATCACGCATGAACTGAATCAGCCGCTCGCGGCATTGCGCGGCTTCTCGGATAACACGCGTGTGTTTCTCGAACGCGGCGATCATGAATCCGCGAAGGACAATCTCGAAGCGATCGCCGCGCTCACCGAGCGCATGGGCAAGATCACTAATCAGCTGAAGCTGTTCGTCGGACGCGCAAGGCCGCGCAATGCGCGCGCGGGCGTGGCGCGCGCATTGCGCAACGTGCTGACGTTGCTGCAAAAACGCTTGCAGGATGTGAGCGTCGATGTGTCGCTGATCGACGAAGGCGCGGCGCCCGTGCGTTTCGATCTCGACCGCGACGATCCGAAACGGGTCGCGCATTGCGACGACTTGCGGCTCGAACAGGTGCTGATCAACCTGCTCGGCAATGCGCTCGACGCTGTCGCGGCGACGCCCGCGCCGCGCATCGCGATTGCCGTCGAAACGTCGCAGGCGTCGCTGACGATCACCGTGAGCGACAATGGCCCCGGCATTCCCGACGACGTATTGCCGCATCTGTTCGAGCCCTTCTTCACGACGAAGGAAATGGGCCAGGGCCTCGGATTGGGGCTCGCGATCTGCTCGTCGATCGCGCGCGATTGCGGCGGCTCGCTCACCGCGCGCAACAACGCGCAAGGCGGCGCCGAGTTCGTGCTGACGCTGCGCCGCGCGCGGGCGCCCGCCGCGGATATCGCGGATTCCGTCGCGACGGGCTCGTGATTCGTCGCGCGCATTCAACGCACATTCAACGCGCACTCAACGCATTCAGGCGGTACGAAACATGAACAAGGGCTTGCAGGTCCTCTATATCGAAGACGACGAACTCGTGCGGCGCGCGAGCGTGCAAAGCCTGCAACTCGCGGGATTCGAAGTGGTCGGGCACGCGTCGGTGGAATCGGCGGCGAAGCTGATCAACGCGGAGTTTTCGGGCGTGATCGTCAGCGATATCCGCCTGCCTGGCGCGAGCGGCCTCGATCTGCTCGCGCAATGCCGGGAGCGCGCGCCCGACGTGCCCGTGATTCTCGTTACGGGCCACGGCGATATTTCGATGGCCGTGCAGGCGATGCGCGACGGCGCATACGACTTCATCGAAAAGCCGTTTGCGTCGGAGCGCCTGATCGAAACCGTGCGCCGCGCGCTGGAGCGCCGCACGCTGGTGCTCGAAAATCTCGCGCTGCGACGTGAACTCGCGGAGCAGGGCACGCTCGCGCCGCGCATCATCGGGCGCAGTCCTGCCATCGAGCAGGTGCGTAAGCTGATCGCGAACGTCGCGCCGACGGATGCGTCCGTGCTGATCAACGGCGACACCGGCGCTGGCAAGGAATTGATCGCGCGCAGTCTGCACGAACTGTCGCCGCGCCGCGACAAGCCGTTTCTCGCCGTGAACTGCGGCGCGCTGCCGGAGCCGATGTTCGAATCGGAGATGTTCGGGTACGAGCCGGGCGCGTTCACGGGCGCGGCCAAGCGGCGCATCGGCAAGCTCGAACATGCGTCCGGTGGCACGCTCTTTCTCGACGAGATCGAAAGCATGCCGCTCGCGTTGCAGGTGAAGCTCTTGCGCGTACTGCAGGACGGCGTGCTGGAGCGGCTTGGCTCGAATCAGCCGATCCGCGTCGATTGCCGGATCATCGCGGCGGCGAAGGGCGACATGACCGAGCACGTCGCGGCGGGCACCTTCCGGCGCGACCTGCTGTATCGGCTGAATGTCGTGACCATCGCGCTGCCGCCGCTTTCCGAGCGGCGCGAGGATATCGCGCCGCTGTTCGAGCATTTCCTGCTCGATGCCGCCGTGCGCTACCAGCGTCCTGCGCCAATTCTGACCGATCGTCAGCGCACGAACCTGATGCAGCGCGACTGGCCCGGCAACGTGCGCGAATTGCGCAACGCGGCGGATCGCTTCGTGCTGGGCGTCGGCGACGACACGATGGCGAATCCCGCCGATAACGACCTGACGTCGATCACGCAGCCGCTGAAGGAGCGCGTGGAGCAGTTCGAACGCGCAGTGATCGCCGAGGCGCTGGAGCAGACGGGCGGCGCGGTGGCTGTCGCCGCGGACCGGCTTCAGGTCGGCAAGGCGACGCTTTACGAGAAGATCAAGCGTTACGGCCTGGCGGCGCGTGGAGAAGGCGAGAGGTGAGGTGCGTTGGACAGACGGGCGCGCGGCGGGCATATCACGGCGCGACGCCCGTCGCGAGGAGAGGCGGGTGCGGATCAGGTCGTGCCCAGCGCTTTTGCCAGCAACTGATCGAGTTCCGCGAATTGCGGCTCGCCGACATAGCGCTTCAACACCTTGCCGTTGCGGTCGATCACGAACGTGGTCGGCGTCAGCTGCACATTGCCGAACTGCTTCGCGGCGGAACCGTCGTCCATCGCGACCTTGAACGGCAGGCGGCGCGTTTCCGTGTAGTTGGTGACGTACATCGGCGCGTCATAGCTCATCGCGACGGCGACGAACTCAAGACCCTTGTCCTTGAAGCGGTTATACGTCTGCACCATCTGCGGCATTTCCTTCATGCAGGTGTCGCAGCTCGTCGCCCAGAAATTGACGAGGTACACCTTGCCCTTCAGATCGGCGGTCGACACCTTCTGGCCGGACAGCAGCGTGAACGTCGCGTCGGGCACGTGCTGCTGGCTGCCGAACGCGAAGTAACCCGCGACGGCAATCGCGCCGGCCACGACGGCGGCAGCGATATAGCGGATCGGGCTCGAACGCCGGGAAACGGTAGTTTGGCTCATGAAAGGACCTCGGGAAACGCGTGAGACACGTTTTGAGGCGCTGCCGGGCTGCCAGAACAGCAGCGCGGACGAACGCCGCGAACAGCATCCCACATTCTACCGTCAATCCTGTGACATGGCTGGCCACCGGGTTAAGCAGCGGATAACGGGCTTCGCATGGGATCGGACGGATAATGTGAGTTTCCGTCATGTCATGTTTACGCCGCGTCATGGTCCGTTCCCCGTTCTCCCTTGCTCCGTTTCGCTCGCTGATTTCGACCGTTGCCGCCTTGCTTACGGCGGGGTTTCTGCTGGCCGCGTGCTCGCCCACCTATGACTGGCGCACCATCATGAACAACGACAACGGCTACACCGTCGACCTGCCCGCGAAGCCCACCACCGACGAGCGGCAGATCGACATCGGCGGCACGCCGATGAAAATGTCGATGCAGATTGCCGAGGCGGGCGACGCCGTGTTCGCCGTCGGCACCGTGATGCTGCCAAGCGATGATCCTCAGGTGCAGCGCACTGCGCTCGATTTCCTGCGCTCGGGCCTCGCGCACAACCTGGGCACGCAGCCGGATGCCCGCGCGGCGGAGATTCCGCTTGCCGTGGGCGGCCAGGTGCCGGGGCTCGAGATGACGTTCACGGGCAAGGCCGGGCCAAAACAGGAACTGCGAACCATGCACGCGCGGCTCGTTGCCAAGGGGCGGCATGTGTATCAGGCGGCCGTGATCGCTAGCAAAGAGCCGCCGCCGGAGCAAGTGGAGCAATTCTTCGGATCGTTCAAACTTTACTGATTCAGTGACAGACAGGTCGCCTCAGAGACGTTTCACGAGTGAAAGTTCCTTCGCAAAAAAGAACGCTAGGCTGCGGTTTACATGGAAGTTTTTCGGTTACCCACAGGATCTGTGGATAACTTTGTTGGTAACTCTGTGCGGTAGCCCGCAAATCCCCAGCGGACGGGCGATTTGTCACTTTGCCCTGAATCGCGGCATTTTGAAAAAGCCAATAAAATCAATGGCATCGCGCAGATGCCTCACAGCTGGCTTTCAGTTGTATCAAAATATGTCGCGGAGCGGGAAATGTGCATAAGTCAAGTCTTGACATGCATTTTTTGTCGTCTGCACGTTTTACTGCGTGCTAAACGCACGCCGGTACTGGACCGCCTCGGACAGCTGCGCGGCGTTCGGCACATCGTCGCCGGCGAGATCGGCAATCGTTCTGGCGACCTTCAATACTCGATAGTAAGCGCGCGCTGACCAGCCGAAACGCTCGCCCGCTTCTCTCAACAGACGCTCGCCTTCCGCGTCCGGGCGACAGACTTCGTCCACCTCGCGCCCGCTCAACGCCCGGTTCGTTTTGCGCTGCCGCAACAATTGCCGCTCGCGTGCCGCTTGGACCCGCTGCGCGATCGCGGCGCTCGGTTCCCCGGACGTCGTCTTGCGCGCCGACAACTCGGCCGGCGAGAGAGCAGGAATCTCGATCTGAATGTCGATGCGATCGAGCAGCGGCCCCGACAGCTTGCGCAGATAGCGCGCCGCCACTTCGGGCGTGCACCGGCAACGGCCGCCGGGATCGCCGCGCCAGCCGCATGGACACGGATTCATCGCGGCGATCAACTGGCACGCGGCTGGAAAGTCCGCCTGCAAAGCGGCACGCGAAATCGTGATGCGGCCGTTCTCCAGCGGTTCGCGCAGGTTTTCGAGCACATGGCGGTCGAATTCCGGAAGTTCGTCGAGGAAGAGCACGCCCAGATGAGCGAGCGTGATCTCGCCGGGCTGAGGCGGATTGCGGCCACCGACCAACGCAGCCGCACTCGACGAATGATGCGGCGCGCGAAACGGCCGTTGCCGCCACTGCATCGGCGTGAAGCCGAGTGCACTCGCGGACAGCAGTGCGGCGGAGGTCAGCGCCTCGTCGTCGGTCATGGGCGGCAGCAGGCCGGGCAGACGCGCTGCGAGCATCGACTTGCCCGCGCCAGGCGGACCGATCATCAACACGTGATGGCCGCCAGCGGCAGCGACTTCGAGCGCGCGCCGCGCGCCGCGCTGGCCGATCACATCGGCCATGTCGGGCGGCGCGGCGATGGCGTCGTCGGGTAATGTGGCGGCCGCGACGGGATAGAGGCGCGCGTCGGCATCGCCGGCAAGATGCGCGCATAGAGACGGCAGATCGGCGGCGCCATACACGGCGACGCCGGGCACGAGCGCCGCTTCTTTGGCGCTCGCGAGCGGCAGATAAAGTTCCGGGGTACGGTCGGTCTGCGCCGCTTCGTGTATGCCGGAACTCGTGTCAGAAACCGACGGCAGATGCCCGCGGGCCGTGCCGCACGCCATCGCGAACGCGCCGCGCATCGGCCGCAGCGCGCCCGTCAGCGACAACTCGCCTGCAAACTCGCGATGTCCCAACGATTCGACAGGAATCTGGCCGCTGGCGGCGAGGATGCCGAGCGCGATGGGCAGATCGAAACGGCCGGATTCTTTGGGAAGATCGGCGGGCGCGAGATTCACGGTGATCCGGCGCACGGGAAAGTCGAGCCCGCAGTTGAGCAGCGCCGCTCGCACGCGTTCGCGGCTTTCGCGCACTTCGAGATCGGGCAGGCCGACGATGGAAAAAGAAGGCAGCCCGTTGGCGAGATGAACCTCGACGGTAACTTCGGGCGCGCGACCAGAGGCCGGCGCGCGACTGCGCACCACGGCAAGCGACATGATTTCTCCCGTCCAGACGCGCGCCTGGCGCGCGCACACCTCAAAACGCTGACGACGTCACGGGCCGCTTGCCGGTGATGTGCAGATCAGAGGCGCGTAATCAGGATGACTGAACCGGCAGCTTCTGTTCGAGTTCGGCGACGCGCCGCTCGAGTTCCTCGAGCCGTGCGCGGGTGCGTACGAGCACCTGGGTTTGCGTGTCGAATTCCTCGCGCGTGACCAGGTCGAGCTTCGAAAAGCCCTGCGACAGCATGGCCCGCACATTGCGTTCGACATCTTTGGCCGGCGAGTTTTTGAACAGCTCCGAGACCTTCGCCTGAAAGTCATTGAAGACGTCGTTTGGTTGTTTCATTTCAATCCCCTTAACTGCACAAAAAATGTGCATGTGTCGATGCGTGCGTGCCTCGTCGCACCGAATGATCGTTTGTGGTGCAAAGTCGGCGGCCGCCTAGCGGGGCGTGGGCCCCTTTGGTGCGCACGCCCGTGGTCCAAGCCTGCAAACACTCTAGCAACGATCCCGATGCCGCGCCACAGTGCCGGGCCTGAACTGGCCATTCGGACAAGACAACGCGCAAACCCTTGTGCCACAAGCGTCGGCGGGAGTCTGCCACAAACATGGCATGGACGTTGCTGTTACTGCCCCGCGCACCGGCGGGACGCCGTCTGGAGATGCGCCACGAGCTTGCGGTTTCGGGGAATGACCGAAAGCGGGGCGCAAGGCAAATGCAAGTCACGCAAACGGGTTGAGTCACTACAGCGAGGATTTCATGAAACTCATTACCGCAATCATCAAGCCGTTCAAGCTCGATGAGGCGCGCGAAGCCCTGTCGGCAATCGGCGTCTCGGGCATCACGGTGACGGAAGTGAAGGGGTTTGGTCGTCAGAAGGGCCACACGGAGTTGTATCGGGGAGCCGAGTACGTCGTCGACTTTCTGCCGAAGGTGAAGATCGAGGCTGCGGTGTCGGACGACATCGTCGACCAGGCGATCGAAGCCCTCGAGCGCGCGGCGCGTACGGGCAAGATCGGTGACGGAAAGATCTTCGTCACACCGATCGAACAGGTGATTCGTATTCGCACCGGCGAGACCGGCGCGGACGCACTGTAAAAAACAGCGACAAGAGGAAACTGAAGATGCGTAAATTATTGGGCTCGATGTGGACGTCGCTCGCACCGTACGCGTGGGCAGCTTCGATAATGTCACGGAAGTTACCAATCGCGCGTGATGCCTCGCGCTCCCCACCCTTG
>NZ_JACFYJ010000054.1:0-55855 GCF_037126505.1 Paraburkholderia bengalensis | reverse complement strand
CGGTAACGCGGGCCGTGGATCGTCAACAGACGCCTGCCGTCGAACTCGACGCCATCGGTGGCTTGCGCGGGACTCAACCGCGCGATACCCGTTTCCATAGAGGATCTTGCCGCCAGCGCTTTCCGCTCGCGGGCGGACGGCTCGACTATGTCGGACATCGGCGGGTCGGCGTGCTGACGTACCGGCACGCGAAGCACGTGATCGACGTGTACGTGTTTCCCGCGGACGACCCGGCGGCGGGCAAGCCGGGGCCGGCAATGGTGCGCGACGGGTACGCTGTCGCCCGCTGGCGCGACGACGGCATGATGTGGTGGGCCGTCACGGACGCCGCGCCCGACTCGCTGACGGCCCTGCAGGCGGCGCTCACGGCGAGGCTGCATGGCGCTGAGCCCGGCGCGCCGTATTCGGGCAGTTGATCGGGCAGTTGAAGGACGGTTGTGCGGGGTGGGCGGCGGCGCAGGACGCGCCGCCTGCCCGCACGTCTGCTGGTTCGCCGCGCTTTGTTCGCCCCCGTCATTTCTCCGTCGTTTGTCTCGCTTCACCGGCCCGGATTGATCGCGAATCAACCCCGCGAAGCCGGGATTTCTCGCGATAACACCCCCGCCACGCCGCTAAGCCTTTGAAAACATGCCCGAATCGCGCGTTCGCTGCATGCTTTATCTTGCAAACAGTGCCGATTCAGGTTATAGTTTCCGGCTTCTCACTTGCCGCACCGGTTCCGACGCCCGGGTGGCTTTAATCCACAAGGAGTGATACATGCGTCATTACGAAATCGTCTTCATCGTGCACCCCGATCAGAGCGAGCAAGTGCCCGCGATGATCGAGCGTTACAAGTCCACGATCACGTCGCACGGTGGCCAGATCCACCGTATCGAAGACTGGGGCCGTCGCCAACTGGCCTACATGATCGAGAAACTCGCAAAGGCTCACTACGTCTGCATGAACATCGAATGCGACCAGGCTACGCTCGACGAGCTGGAACACGCGTTCAAGTTCAACGACGCCGTGCTGCGTCACCTCATCGTCAAGATGAAGAAGGCCGAAACCGGCCCGTCGCCGATGATGAAGGAAGTGCAGCGCGAAGAAGCCAAGAAGGCGGCTGCAGCGCAGTCGACCGAAGCGCAGGCTTAAAGCATCACCGTTAAGCCATCAGGGTTACGCGCCGTTTTCGCCAACATGGTTCGTAAAAGGAATCGATGAATCGGCTGCAACTCACGGCAAGCGTCGTAGAACGCGAACCGGTGCGGTACACCCCCGCCGGCGTTCCGATTGCAGGCTGTACGTTGCAACACCGCACGCAGGTCGTCGAAGCGGGCATCGCCCGAACTGTCGAGCTGACCATGCAGGCGGTCGCGGCCGGCGAAGCGAGCGGCAGGCTGGAGCGGGTTGAGATGGGCGTCGAAACGCTCTTCACCGGCTTCCTGGCAAAGAAAAGCCGCAACGCGAGAACTCTGGTGTTTCACATCACAGAATTGCAGGACATTGGAAAGGACTAATCATGCCCCGCCCGACTGGTAAGAAATTCGACAAGCGTCGTCAGCAACAAAACCCGCTCTTCAAGCGCAAGAAGTTCTGCCGCTTCACGGCTGCAGGCGTCGAACAGATCGACTACAAGGACATCGATACGCTGAAGGACTTCATCGGCGAAAACGGCAAGATCACGCCGGCACGTCTGACGGGTACCAAGGCTCACTATCAGCGCCAGCTCGACACGGCGATCAAGCGCGCGCGTTTCCTCGCGCTGATGCCGTACACCGATCAGCACAAGGCCTAATCCGTCGACGTCACAAGGAGCATCCGAATGCAAATCATTCTTCTCGAAAAAGTCGTGAACGTCGGCAACCTGGGCGACATCGTCAAGGTCAAGGACGGCTACGCACGTAACTTCCTGATCCCGAACAAGAAGGCACGCCGTGCCACGAAGGAAGCCATCGCCGAATTCGAAGTTCGCCGCGCAGAACTGGAAAAGGTCGCTGCTGAAAAGCTGGCGGCTGCCCAGGCTCAAGGCGAAAAGCTGGCAGGTCTGACGGTTCAGATCGCACAGAAGGCGGGTGTCGACGGCCGTCTGTTCGGCTCGGTGACGAACGCGGACATCGCTGACGCACTGACCAAGCAAGGCTTCGCAGTGGAAAAGGCACAAGTGCGTCTGCCGGAAGGCCCGCTGAAGATGGTCGGCGACCATCCCGTGCACGTTTCGCTGCACACGGACGTCACGGTTGACGTCACGGTGTCGGTGCTGGGCGAGCACGTCTAAGCTGCCGCCGAGACAAGAAGTGAGATCGCCAGGCAAGGTCTGGCGATGAAGGGCAGGGGCCGGGAAACCGGCCTCTGCCTTTTTTATTCTGCGCAATCGCCGTTAACGACGATAGGGCGTCGCGCGTTGCGATGCTTTGCCCGCGTCATCATTTGCTTGATAATTCCACCCCATGAACGCACCGTCGAAAGATCCTCAAATCGAGTCGCTGAAGGTCCCGCCCCATTCCATCGAGGCCGAGCAATCGGTACTGGGCGGCCTGCTGCTCGACAACGGCGCATGGGACCGCATCGCCGACTTCCTCGCGCAAAGTGACTTCTACCGTTACGACCACCGCATCATTTTCGAGCATATCGGCAGGCTGATCGCGGCGACGCGTCCCGCCGACGTCGTGACCGTCTATGAAGCGCTGACCACCTCGGGCAAGGCGGAAGAGGTCGGCGGGCTGGCGTACCTGAACGCGCTCGCGCAAAACACGCCGAGCGCCGCGAACATCCGGCGTTACGCGGAAATCGTGCGCGATCGCGCCGTGTTGCGGCGTCTCGTGTCGGTGGCCGATGAAATTTCCGCCGACGCGTTCAACCCGCAAGGCAAGGAAGTCCGTCAACTGCTCGACGAGGCGGAATCGAAGGTGTTTTCGATTGCCGAAGACGGCGCGCGCGGCACGCAAGGCTTTCTGGAAATCGGTCCGCTGCTGACGCAAGTCGTCGAGCGCATCGACACGCTGTACCACACCGCCAACCCGAGCGACGTGACGGGCACGCCGACCGGCTTCGTCGATCTCGACCGGATGACGTCGGGCATGCACGGCGGCGAGCTGATCATCGTCGCAGGGCGCCCGTCGATGGGCAAGACGGCGTTTTCGATGAACATCGGTGAATACGTGGCCGTCGAGTATGGGCTGCCCGTCGCGGTGTTCTCGATGGAAATGCCGGGCACGCAGCTGATCATGCGTATGCTCGGCTCCGTCGGCCGGCTGGACCAGCACCGCATGCGTACCGGGCGCCTCACCGACGAAGACTGGCCGAAGCTCACGCACGCCGTCCAGAAAATGAGCGAAGCGCAGATTTTCATCGACGAAACGGGCGGCCTGAATCCGATGGAACTGCGCTCGCGCGCACGCCGTCTGTCGCGCCAGTGCGGCAAGCTCGGGCTCATCATCATCGACTATTTGCAGCTGATGAGCGGCTCGTCATCGGGCGAAAACCGCGCGACGGAAATCTCGGAAATCTCCCGTTCGCTGAAGAGTCTCGCGAAAGAGCTGGACGTGCCCGTGATCGCGCTCTCACAGCTGAACCGCGGTCTGGAACAGCGCCCGAACAAGCGCCCCGTGATGTCGGATCTGCGTGAATCGGGTGCAATCGAACAGGATGCGGACGTGATCCTGTTCATCTATCGCGACGAAGTCTACAACCCGGACAGCCCCGACAAAGGCACCGCGGAAATCATCATCGGTAAGCAGCGTAACGGTCCAATCGGACCCGTTCGCCTCACGTTCCACGGTCAATTTACGAAGTTCGACAATTTTGCCGGTCCGCAGAATTTTTACGGCGGCGAGTAGCACAGTTGGGTGCAATCCCGTCAACCGGGTTGCGCCTGCCGTTGCGCGCGCGCCGAAAAGCTGGTCACGCGCAACCCTCGAAATGGTCCCTAACGGTACAATGTTGCGGTTTGATGACAGCCTCACCGTGACCATTTTCCGGGAACCCAATGTTTGGTCGATTCATGCCCACCGAGGGCAAATTTTTTGAAATTTTCAACGCACACGCGAAGCACATCGTCGCGGGTAGCCACGAACTCGAACTCCTGATCGATAACCTCGGCGACGCCGAGATCCACAAGCAGAACGTGCAGACGGCGGAAAAGGCCGCCGACAAGCTCACGCACGAAACCATCGATCTGCTGCACAAAACGTTCATCACGCCGCTCGACCGCGACGAGATCCACAAGCTGATCACCACGATGGACGACATCCTCGATCTGATGGAGGACGTCGCCACGGCCATTTCGCTGTACGACGTGCAGGCCGTCACGTCGGAGGCGAGCCAGCTGGCGCATATTTCGACGGCTTGCTGCGAACGGGTGCAGGCGGCCGTCGGCATGCTGTCGGACATGAAGCAGGCGCGCGACATTCTGAAAGCCTGCGAAGACATCGATCGTCTGGAATCGGATGCGGATCGCGTGCTGCGCTCGGCGATGTCGAAGCTCTTCCGCGAAGAAGACAACGTCAAGACGCTGATCAAGCTCAAGGCGATTTACGAACTGCTCGAGTCGATCACGGACAAGTGCGAGGACGTGGCGAACATCATCGAAGGCATCGTGCTGGAAAACGCGTAATGCATTCGATACAACTCGCCATCTGGGTGGTCGCGACGCTCGTCGTCGTCGCGCTCGTCTTCGACTTCATGAACGGGTTTCACGACGCGGCGAACTCGATCGCCACCGTCGTCTCCACGGGCGTGCTGAAGCCGCAGCAGGCCGTCGCGTTCGCGGCCGCGTTCAACGTCATTGCGTATTTCATCTTCCACCTGAAAGTCGCGCAGACGGTCGGCAAGGGCACGATCGACCCCGGTATCGTCGACCACTACGTGGTGTTCGGCGCGCTGGTCGGCGCCATCGGCTGGAACGTGATCACCTGGTACTACGGCATTCCGTCGAGCTCGTCGCACGCGCTGATCGGCGGGCTGGTGGGCTCGGCGCTGGCCAAATCCGGCTGGGCGTCGCTCAACTGGGACGGTCTGCTGAAGACGGTCGCGTTCATTTTCGTGTCGCCGCTGCTGGGCTTCGTGCTCGGCTCGTTTTTCATGCTGCTGGTGTCGTGGATCTATTTCCGCACGCCGCCAAGCAAGGTCGACCGGCGCTTTCGCCGGCTGCAACTGCTTTCGGCGGGGATGTATAGCCTCGGCCACGGCGGCAACGACGCGCAAAAGACCATCGGCATCATCTGGATGCTGCTGATCGCGACGGGCTACGCGTCTTCGACGGCCGACGCGCCGCCACTCTGGGTGATCGGCGCCTGCTATCTGTCGATGGGGCTCGGCACGCTGTTCGGCGGCTGGCGCATCGTCCGCACGATGGGCCAGAAGATCACCAAGCTCAAGCCCGTCGGCGGTTTCTGCGCGGAGGCGGGTGGCGCGATCACGCTGTTCGTCGCGTCGTTTCTGGGCATTCCCGTATCCACGACGCATACGATCACGGGCGCGATTGTCGGCGTTGGCGCGACCCAGAAGCTGTCGGCCGTGCGCTGGGGCGTCGCGGGCAACATCATGTGGGCGTGGATACTGACGATTCCCGCTTCCGCGCTGCTCGCGGCCGCCGGCTGGTGGGTCGGCCACAAGATTCTCTGACGTCTCCCGTCAGGAACTGAAAACGGCGCGCCGCGATCAGATCAGCGGCGCGCTGCCTCCATCCATCGGGACGATCGCACCCGTCACATAACTCGCGCGGCGGCTCGCCAGAAACAGCGCGACGTCCGCAATTTCCTCCGGCTTCGCGAAACGCCCGAGCGGGACGCGCGCTTGGCCGCGCGACAGCGCCTCGGCGGGCTCGATACCTTCGCGCGAGGCTTCCAGCTTCAACGCTTCCTCGACGCGTTCCGTCATCGTTGCACCAGGGTTGATCGCGTTGATGCGGATACCGTAGCGTGCGTAGTAGTGCGCGAGACCGACGGTGGCCAGCATCAGCGCCGCATTGGCCGCGCCGCCCGCGATATGAATGTCGCTCGCGATCTTGCCGCCCATGCCGATGATGTTGACGATCGTGCCCGGCTCCTTCGCGCCGCCGGTTTTCACGCGCTCAGCCATGCGTTTGAGCACTTCCTGCTGCGGGTAGATATAGGGAAAGTACTTGGCTTCCATCGTCGCCTTGAATGCGGCCGCGTCCAGCGTTTCGGGGTCGTAGCGGCGCGCGGCGCCCGCGCTGTTGATCAGAGCGTCGATCGGGCCGACGGCGCCCGTCACTTCCTCGACGACGTCAGCGGCGCTGTGGGGCTCGTGAAGATCGGCGCGCGTCAGATGGACGTGCAGGCCCTCGCTGGAAAGCTGCTCGCGGGCGCGAGCAAGATTCGCGGGGTCCCGCGACACGATCGCGACCTTGGCGCCTTCCATCGCGAACGCCCGCGCGCACGCAAGCCCGATGCCCTTGCTGCCGCCCGTTATCAGGACCACCTTGTCTTTGAGTCCGAGATCCATCGTCGTCACCCGCCGTTAGAGATTTATGAGATATCGTCAAAAGATAGCAGAGGTGCGGCGAATCGGGGTTGACCCTCGGCGTGCCGCGCTTCGCGAGCGCGCGTCGGGGAGCGCCTTCGGAGCAGCGCACTGTGGGTTCAGTAACTGCTGCTGGCGAAGCCGGCGATGGGATCGTCGTTGGTTTGCGTCGGGGCGGGAATGGGGCGCGAAGCCGTCGATGCGCGCATGATCTGCACGCCCCCCGTTTCTTCCGGCGACTGCGCCGCCCGTGCCTGGCGCGCTGCGACGGAGGCGGGTGGTGGCGGCTCGTAGGCGTCGGCGGCGGCGTCGATCGCGTCAGGCGCAGGCGACGGCGATGCGCCATATACGCGTTGCGCAGGCGCGACCGCGACGGGAACGGCAGCATCGGGCGCCGCCATGGCAGGTGACGCCGTCACCACCGGCGACACGGCGCCCGCGGCGCGCGCCTGCATGTGTGCGGTGCTCAGGACAGGCGGAGGCGGTTCGAACGGGTCGGCGGGAGCGGCCGCCGTAGCGGTGGGTGCGGCCGTGTGGGGACTGCCGGCGGGCTGCGGTTGCATGCGAACGACGGGCGCCGGCCTTGGCGCTGCAGCAGCGGCCACTGCCGGCGCGGGCGATGCGGGTGCCGACGCCTGATAGCTGGGCGCATCAAACGGGGTGGTCGTCGGCGCGCCGAGCGCGGGCGCGACGCGGCGAATGCCGTCAAACCGTTTCGCCCAGTACGGATTGGTCAAATAGTCGAGCCGCACGGTGCCGCCTGTCGATGGCGCGTTCACGAAGCGCAGCTTGCCCACGTAGATCCCGACGTGCGAATGCGGACGTCCCGTCGTATTGAAGAAAATCAGGTCACCGGGCGCGATTTCGTCGGGTTCGACCGATTCGCCGCGCCCGCTCATATCGGCCGTCGTGCGCGGCAGGTTGACGGACGCGGCGCGCTGCACGACGTAGTGCACGAGGCCGCTGCAATCGAAACCGCTGTCCGGCGTATTGCCGCCCCAGCGATACGGCACGCCGACGAGACTCATCGCCTGAATCGAAATTTCTTCGCGGCCGATGCTGTGATCGACGAAGTTCGGGAAGTCGGGCGGCGTGGTGCGATAGGCGCCGCCAGACGACGCGTACGTTCCGCCCGAGCCGCGCACGGTCTTTTGCGGCATGCCGGAGCAGGCAGCGAGCAGGGCGACGACGAGCAGTGACAGCACGAGGCGAAGCATGAAAAGAGGCGAGCGAAAACGCGCACGGGAAGCGGGTGATGCTCGATGGTAGCCCGTCAGACGGGCCTCTCGCAAGAAATCTTGATGGATTACTTGAAGTTTGCGCGCTAACTGTCAATTTTCTGCGACTGCGCGCAGCCGGATGGGATGTCGACTTCAAACGCGGCGCGCATAAAAAAGCCGCGTCCGGCACGAACCGGGAGCGGCTTTGAACAACAGAGGAGGCGTGTCAGCGCGTCAAAGAATATCCGACGCGTAATCGGCAAGCCGTGAACGCTCGCCGCGCGCGAGCGTCACGTGCCCGCTGTGCGCCCAGCCCTTGAAGCGGTCGACCACATATGTGAGACCGGAGCTGCCTTCCGTCAGATACGGCGTGTCGATCTGCGCAATATTGCCAAGGCAGATGATCTTCGTGCCCGGACCCGCGCGCGTGACGAGTGTCTTCATCTGCTTCGGCGTGAGGTTTTGCGCCTCGTCGATGATCAGATACTTGTCGACGAACGTGCGGCCGCGCATGAAGTTCATGCTCTTGATCTTCAGGCGCGAGCGGATCAGTTCCTGAGTGGCGGCGCGGCCCCATTCACCCGCGGCGTCATCCGTTTTCTGCAGTACTTCGAGGTTGTCGTCGAACGCGCCCATCCACGGCTGCATCTTTTCCTCTTCCGTGCCGGGCAGAAAGCCGATGTCCTCGCCGACAGGCACCGTCGCGCGCGTCACGATGATCTCGTTGTAACGCTTGTCGTCGAGTACCTGCGCGAGGCCCGCGGCCAGCGCGACCAGCGTCTTGCCTGTGCCCGCCTGGCCGAGTAGCGTGACGAAGTCGATTTCCGGATTCATCAGCAGGTTCAGCGCGAAGTTCTGCTCGCGGTTGCGCGCCGTGATGCCCCAAACGTTGTTCTTGTGATGGCCGTAGTCGCGCAGCGTTTGCAGCAGCGCCGTCTTGCCGTTCAGTTCCCGCACGATCGCGTGGAACGCCGGCTCGCCGTTCTGCGGCTCGAGATAGACGAACTCGTTGACCAGCATCGACGCGCACAGCGGACCCGTCACGCGGTAATACGTGGTGCCCGTCTTGGTGTCCTGCCAGCTCTCCATGTCCTTCGCATGCTTCGTCCAGAAATCGGGCGGCAGTTGACGGATGCCGGAGTACAGCAGGTCTTTGTCTTCGAGAACCTGGTCGTTGAAATAGTCTTCAGCGGGCAGGCCGAGCGCGTGCGCCTTGATGCGCATGTTGATGTCTTTCGACACCAGCACGACCTGACGATCCTGCCGGTCGCGCTGCAGCGCGCGCACGACGCCGAGAATCTGGTTGTCGGCCTTGCCTTGCGGCAGGCCTTCGACGGGCTCGATATGCGTGAGCTTGGTCTGGAAGTACAGGCGCCCGAGCGCCTCGCGGCTGCCGAGGCGCGACAGCGAAATACCCTCCGACATCTCGCCCGCATTGGCGACGAGCGAATCCAGCGTGCGGCTCACCTGACGCGCGTTGCGCGCAACTTCCGACATGCCCTTTTTGTGATTGTCGAGTTCTTCCAACGTCATCATGGGCAGATAGACGTCGTGCTCCTCGAAGCGGAACAGGCAGGTCGGATCATGCATCAGCACGTTGGTGTCGAGCACGAAGAGCTTGCGAATCTCGACTTGCGCGCCCTTGATCGAACGCTTTTTCGTGCCGGCGCGCGTGGTCGTCGCGCTCGTGGCGGCGGGCGCGTCGGCGTCGGCGGAACCCTTGCCGCGGCGTGCGACGACGGGCGCGGCTTCAGCGTCTTCGGCAGGCATCGGCGCAATCGGCTGCAGCAACGCGGCTGTCTGCTTCGCCTTGCGGCTGCGCGAAGGCGCGGCGTCGGCAGAGGACGAAGCAGCGGATGCAACGGGCGGGACGGAACGCAGCGTCGTTGCCGCGTTGGCGGCGTGCGACATCGGTGCGGCGACATTGGTGCGGCCATATTCGGCCGATGCGGCTTGCTCCCCTTCGTTCGCCTGTTTTCGGACAGGCTTGGCAGGCGTGGCTTTCGCCTTGTATTCATCAGGCGGCAACAGATTGCCGAGCTTGCTGGGTGGGGTAGGCAAAGGCATGGTTTCCCTCGAGTAAAGCGGGTCACAATTCTTCGCCGCCTGCCGCAAACTGTCGTGCGTCGTGCGCTCGCAATTTGCGTCCGGTGGCGCGTGTCGGATTAGTAATGCCGGTTCGCCTGGTTTTCGATCGGCTCCTTGACGAAAGTGCGCTGCGAACGACGCAAACGGCTGCGCGCAATGAAAAAAGCCGCCGCCCCGGCAAACGGGGCAGGCGGCTTGACTTCGGTCATCGCATTGCGCCTCGCGACTCGCCTCATGGCCGCACGCCTCATGGGTGATGTGTCAGCGGCGACGACGACGCGGTTCTGTGCGCAACTGCGGAAAAAATAGTATGAACAGGCACTCATTGCGGCCCAATATAACGCGCCTCAAAGCGCTTGTACAGCCTCCAGAATCTCGTCGACGTGGCCTGGCACCTTCACGCCGCGCCACTCGCGGCGCAGCACGCCTTGAGTATCGATGACAAACGTGGAGCGCTCGATTCCCCGTACTTCTTTGCCATACATTTTCTTCATTTTCATGACGCCGAAGAGCGTGCACAGCGTTTCGTCGGGGTCCGATACCAAGGTAAACGGCAGTTCCAGCTTGGCCTTGAAGTTATCGTGCGAACGCACGCTGTCGCGCGACACGCCGATGATCTCCGCGCCCGCCTTCCTGAACTTCGGGTAGAGGTCGCGGAATTGCAGGCCCTCCGTCGTGCAGCCGGGCGTGTTGTCCTTCGGGTAGAAATACACGACGACCTTTTTGCCACGCAGGCTGGACAGCGTGAAGTCGCCACCGGTGGCGGGAGCGGTGAAGTCGGGAACGGGTTGATCGACTGCGATGGGCACGAGGTCCTCCGGTTGTTATCGATTCTTATCGGTGTCGGCGGCGGCGTGGGCCGCGCGCCTGAACGTTTTCCTGGGGGGCTTGGGGCTGCCGCAGATCGCGGAACGTGTTGCCGGATTGAAAGCATTGCCGGCGCCGAACGTATGGTGCTCAGGACAGGCGCGCCGCATTGTTTCGTTCGCCCCGCTGCACGCCCGACAGCCTGCCACCCGTGCACGATGTTGTCGCCGCGGCTAATCGGGCTGAACGATCAGTTCGCCGGAACGGCCCGGAATTTCCCCCCACGTCACAGGGTACGACGGCAGTGTGTCGTGGTCTAGCGCGGCGTGGTAGTCGCCCATCGTCGCGAACGTGTGGCCTTGCGCGCGCCAGCCGGCGAGCAGCTGCTCGAAGATGGGCGCGAGCTTCTGGCCTTCGAGTTCCGCATGCAGCGTGAACACCTGATCGTGCGGATTGTTTTCGGTGCGCTTCAACATCCACGCGGCGACGTTAGCCGTGTCGATGCCGTCGACGCCCAGCACTTCGTCCAGCGTGGGCAGCGTGGTCGGCATCTGTACATGCGACAACGTGCGTCCGCCGACGACGGGGAAATACGGCGTATGCCCGCGCCCGTCGGAGGCGTACTGCATGCCCCACGCGTCGATCTGCTCGAATGCGTGGCCGTTCATCTGCCAGCCGGCCGCGCCGTGCGTGACGGGCGGCATGCCGAAAATCTCGACGAAGCGGTCATGGCTCTTCTGCATCTGCGCGACGGTCCAGTCGCGCGGACGCGAACGCACGTTGTCCTGCCAATAGACGTGATCCCACGTATGGATGCCACACTCGAAGCCCGCCTCGTGGATTGCGCGCATCTCCGAGCGGGCGCGCGCGCCGATGTCCGGCCCGGGCAGCAGAACGCCGTACATCAGCTGCCTGAGACCGTAATGCTCGACCACCGACGTGCGCGACACCTTTTTCAGAAAGCCCGGCCGCAGCACCCGCCGCATCGCCCAGCCGGTGTGGTCGGGGCCAAGACTGAAGAGGAAGGTGGCGCGCGCCTTGTAGCGGTCGAAGATACGCGCGAGATTCGGCACGCCTTCACGCGTGCCGCGCAACGTATCGACGTCGATTTTCAGGACGATCAGAGCCAAGCGGCAGCCCTTACTGTTGCTCGACGAGGGCGCGAGCCTCGGCGACATGGCCGCGGTACGCTTCGAAAATCTTGCGCAGCGCTTCGTCGAAGGTCGATTGCGGCGCCCACGCGAGTTCCTGCATCGTGTTGTCGATCTTCGGCACGCGATTCTGCACGTCCTGATAGCCCGCGCCGTAGTACGCGCCCGACGAGGTCTCGACCAGTTGCACCTGTTTCGCCGTTTCCGCGTATTCCGGGAATTCGGCGGCCAGCGCGAGCATCTTGTGCGCCAGTTCGCGCACCGAGAAGTTGTTCGTCGGGTTGCCGATGTTGTAGATCTTGCCCGTCGCGACGCCGTTCCTGTTCTCGATGATCTTCATCAGCGCGCTGATGCCGTCGTCGATATCCGTGAACGCGCGCTTCTGCGCGCCGCCGTCGACCAAGCTGATGTTCTCGCCGCGCACGATATGGCCGAGGAACTGCGTGACCACGCGCGACGAACCTTCCTTCGGCGTGTAGATCGAGTCGAGGCCCGGGCCGATCCAGTTGAACGGGCGGAACAGCGTGAAGTTCAGGCCTTCCATGCCGTAGCCCCAGATCACGCGGTCCATCAGCTGCTTCGAGCACGCGTAGATCCAGCGCGGCTTGTTAATCGGGCCATAGGTGAGGGCAGACGCGTCCGGGTCGAACTGCTCGTCCGAACACATGCCATAGACTTCGGAAGTGGACGGAAACACGAGGTGCTTGCCGTACTTCACGGCCGACCGCACGATGGGCAGGTTCGCCTCGAAGTCCAGCTCGAACACGCGCAGCGGCTGCTGCACATAGGTGGCGGGCGTGGCGATGGCAACGAGCGGCAGGATCACGTCGCACTTCTTCACGTGATACTCGACCCACTCCTTGTTGATCGTGATGTCACCCTCGAAGAAATGCATGCGCTCGTGATTCACGAGGTCGCCGAGGCGTTCGGTCTGCATGTCCATGCCGAACACTTCCCAGTCGGTCGTTTCGAGAATGCGCTTGGACAGGTGATGGCCGATGAAGCCGTTCACACCCAGAATCAGGACTTTTTTCATGTGTTACGGGAAGATTGAATGAGCTGGGTGAATTCGGCGGGGGTGACGACGCGCTCGCTTGTCTGGTGCTGATCGTCGCGCTGATGCCGCAATTCGTGGATCACGATGACGCGGCCGTCGCCGCATGTCGCAAAAAAGCCATTATCGCCTACGTGGATGCCGGGCGGCAAATCGCCGCCCGGCGCGCCGGGTTGCGCGAGCCGCGCCCGCGCAACGATGAAGCGCTCGCCGCTGACCTCCGTGAACGCGCCGGGATACGGCGGCGCGACGGCGCGAATCAGGTTGTACACCTGCTGGCCGCTCTGGCTGAAGTCGATGCGTCCGTCTTCCGGCTTGCGGCCACCGAAGTAGCTGCCGTGCGCGAGATCGTTGGGCAGATGCGGCGCCTCGCCCCGCAGCAGCGCGGGCAGCGCGCGCCACAGCGTCTGCTCGGCGGCGACCGTCACCTTGTCGAACACCTGGCCGGCCGTATCGTCGGGCAGGATGGGCACGGGCGTCTGAGCGATGATCGCGCCTGCATCCGGCTTTGCGGCCATTTCGTGCAGCGTCGCGCCCGTTTCCGTCTCGCCGTTGAGCACGGCCCAGTTGACGGGCACGCGGCCGCGATATTTCGGCAGCAGCGAGCCATGCATGTTGTACGCGCCGCGCGCCGCGACGGCGAGCAGGTCGACGGGCAGCATGTGCCGGTAATAGAACGAGAAGATGAAGTCGGGCTGCGCATTGACGACGAGCGCGCGCAGTTCCGCGCTTGTCGGATCGGCGGGCGTCACGACGGAGATGCCGTGCTCGGCCGCCACCGACGCGACGCTGCCGAACCAGATGTTTTCGGCCGGATTGTCCTCATGCGTGACGACGAGGGCGACGTCGACGCCACGCGCGAGCAGCGTCTGCAGACAGCGCACGCCGACGTTGTGATAGGCGAAGACGACGGCGCGCGGCTTCATCGGCTGGCCTCGCGATCGTTGCGATCGTCGCGACTGTCGGGGGCGTTGTGGTCGTCGCCGTTGACGCTGGCGGTCTGCATGCCCTGCACGAAGGACTGGCGCGGGTGCGCGGCGACGGGTTCGCCGTTGCGCTCCTCGAGAATGGTCTGCACCAGGTAGCGCGGCCGCGCGCGCACCTGCTGATAGATGCGGCCGATATATTCGCCGAGCAGTCCGAGCGCGAAGATGATCACGCCGAGCATGAAGAACGTGATGGCGAACAGCGTGAACACGCCTTGCACTTCCGCGCCGATGATGAAGCGGCGAATCAGCAGCAGCACGAACAGCGCCGCCGAGCCCGCCGACAGGATCACGCCGATGAACGACAGCCATTGCAGCGGCACGACCGAAAAGCCCGTCACGAGGTCGAAGTTCAGGCGGATCAGGCTGTAGAGCGAGTATTTCGATTCGCCCGCGAAGCGTTCCTCGTGCGCGACTTCGATTTCCACCGGATTCTGCGCAAACGTGTAGGCGAGGGCGGGAATGAACGTGTTGATCTCGCCGCAGCGGTTGATCGTGTCGATGATGTGGCGGCTGTAGGCGCGCAGCATGCAGCCCTGGTCGGTCATCTTGATGCGCGTGATGCGCTCGCGCAGCCGGTTCATCGCCAGCGACGCCTTGCGCCGCCACAGGCTGTCCTGGCGCTGCATGCGGATCGTGCCGACGTAGTCGAAGCCTTCGCGCATCTTGTTGCACAGCTTGCCGATTTCTTCGGGCGGATTCTGCAGGTCGGCGTCGAGCGTCACGACGATTTCGCCGCGCGACTGCTCGAAGCCCGCGAGGATCGCCATGTGCTGGCCGTAATTGCCGTTCAGCAGGATGACGCGCGTCGTGTCGGGGCGGGCGCGGAACTGTTCGGCGAGCATCGCCGCCGACCGGTCACGGCTGCCGTCGTTGATGAAGATCACCTCGTAGCTCGTGCCGAGCGCATCGAGCGCCGGATACAGGCGCGCGAACAGCGCGCCGAGCCCGGCTTCCTCGTTGTACACGGGGATGATGACCGAGAGTTCGGGAGCGACCGGGCGTGGGTCCGTTTGATTCATGTCCGCTGGGTTTCCGCTTGATTGACCGCTTGGTTTTTTTGACCGCTTGATTGACTGCCTGGTTTTGACTGCCTGCTTTTTTTAACTGCCAGAGTTCGACCGTCTGATCGGCTGCCGGATTGACTGTCTACCGGCCGTATTGTTCGCAAATTTCGTTCACCGCACGGCACACGCGTTCTACATCCGCTTCATTCATCTGCGTAAAGAGCGGCAGCGTGACGGTGGTCGCGCCATAGTGCTCCGCGTGCGGGTACATGCCTTCCTTGTAGCCCATCGCGCGATACAGCGAAAAAAGGTGGATGGCCGGGTAGTGCACGCCCGTGCCGATGCCGCGTTCCTTCATCTGCTCCATGAATCCGGCGCGGCTGATCGATAGGCGCGACAGCGGCAGCGTGACGAGGAACATATGCCAGTTGGTGTTCTCGAAGTCCGCCAGCGGCAGGCCCATGCCGAGCTTGACGGCCGCGCCGCCCTCGAAGCCGGCGAAGTATGCGCGCGCGAGCTGGTGACGCTGCGCGCGAAAACGTTCGATGTGCTTCAGCTGACCGAGGCCGACGCGCGCGGCCACGTCCGTCAGGTTGTACTTGCCGCCGAGCAGCTCGCAATCCATGCCGTCGAAGCCCGTTCGCACGATGCCCTGCAGCCGGTACTTTTGCGCAAGCGTAGCTTCTTCCTCGTCGTTCAGCACGAGCGCGCCGCCTTCGATCGACGTCAGATTCTTGTTCGCGTGGAAGCTGAACGACACGATGTCGCCGAGCTTGCCGATGCGCTCACCGTTCCACGTCGCGCCGAACGCCTGGGCGGCGTCCTCGATCACGCGCAGCTTGTGCGCGCGGGCGATCGCATACAGCCGGTCCATGTCGACGGGCAGGCCCGACAGGAACACGGGAATGATCGCTTTCGTGCGCGGCGTGATCGCCTGTTCCATCAGGTCAAGATCGATGTTGCGCGTGGCTGGGTCGATATCGACGAACACGGGCGTCGCGCCCACTTCCAGAATGACGTTGCTCGTCGCGACCCACGAAGCGGGCGTCGTGATGACTTCGTCGCCGGCGCCGACGCCTGCGATGCGCAGACCGATCTCCAGCGTCGCCGTGCCCGAGTTGAACGTGCGCACCGGGCGGCCGCCGCAGTATTCCGACAACGCTTTCTCGAACGCCTGATTTTGCGGGCCTGTCGTGATCCAGCCGGAGCGGAGCACATCGACGACACCGCGGATCGTTTCTTCATCGATCTCAGGACGAACGAACGGCAAAAACGGAACGGATGACTGGGTCATGGATGGTTTTGCTCGATAGAAAAAAGGGTCGGGGGCATTTACCTTAACAAAGCCTGACGATTTGCTTTAATCGGGCTTGGAATGGTGCCTGCATCGATCTCCGACGGAATGCGGCGGCGATAATGTGCGAGTTCCGCGCCAATGTCCAGCGCCCGAAACAATTCAGAAGAAAATAACAGACACGCGCCCGCTTGCCAGGGCCATTGCGCTACATAGCGGGATGAATCGCGCATGAACGGCCGCAACCGGCGCACGAACGGAGCAGAGCGCGGTGCTCAACTGCGAGCGACGATGAACACGCCGACCAGGATCACGCCGATGCCGACGAGGCGTTGTGCCGATAGCACTTCGCCGAACAGGTACCAGGCCGCGAAGGCATTCACGACATAGCCCAGCGACAACATCGGATAGGCGATCGAGACATCCACGCGCGACAGCCCGACGATCCACACCACCACGCTCAGCACATAGCACGCGAGCCCGCCGATGATGGGCAGCTGCGTGGCGATCCGCAGACCGACGGGGATGACGTTGGACAGCGTGAAGTCGAAATGGCCGACGGCGTTGGTGCCGGCCTTCAGCAGAAGCTGCGCGGTCGCGTTCAACGCGACACCCGCCAGGATGCAGAAAAGCGAAATCGGGTTCATTGAACAGGTTGTCGTGTGAAAAGTGCGGTCACTGCTGCGGCTGCGGCTGCGGCTGCGGCGGTGCGGCCGCCGTGCCGGGCTGAGCCTCGGCAGTACCGGCGGGCGCCGCCGGCTTCTCGACGATCACGCGGCGGCTGTCTTGCGCGACCACGGTCATCGGCAGATGTTGCGCGCTGAATTCCTTGTAGCGGTCGGGCGACATCAGCGCCATCGCGTAACGGTCGGTTTTCCAGCGCTCGGTCCATTGCGGGATCGTCGGCACCCATTTTTCTGGTTCGACGGACACGCCGAAGGCCAGTTCGTCCGGGTGCTCGACCATGATCATCGTGTGGTCGATATAGAACGGCATAGTGTGGTCGAGCACGCCGACTGAATAGAACGGCGTGTCGGCGGGCAGCTTCGCGAGCGCCGCCTTCACGGCAGGCGCGAGCGGCGCGCCCGACGACAGCCGGCCGAACACGTCGTGCCCCGTGCCCGCGACCGTCGCGAGCAGCACCCAGCCGATGCCGAACGCCGTCGCCGCCTTGAAGACGCCGTTGGGGCAGGTTCGCGCGCCCGTGGCGGCTGGCGCGGCATGCAGCGCGCTGACGGGCACGCCCAACGGCGAACCTGTGGGCGCACCGACCGTCGCACTCATCGGCAGGCCGATCGTCGCGCCGCTCTGCAAGCCATTCGACGCCGCGTTCGCGGCGCGCGTGCCGCGCCGGTTGATCGCGATCGCCGCGAGCGTGAAGACGAGACCGACGGCAAGCGCTGCGAACACCCACACGCGGAATTCCAGGTACAGCGCATTCGGGTTGCGCGCATCGCCGAGCCGCCCGAGGAACACTGCGCCAAAGCCGCCCGCGACCAGAAAGAGCGCGTAGCCCGTCAGATGCCGGTGGAACTGCTCGCGGGTGACGAGGGGCAGGTACATGCCGATCACGAGCGCCAGCGCGGGCGCGATGGGGAGCGTGTAGGAGATCAGCTTCGAGTGCGACGCGCTGAAGAACAGGAAAATGAAAGCACTCCACACGAACAGCAGCGTGACGGGCGCAAAGCCGTTGGCCTGTCGCGGCATGCGCGACGCATGGCGAACGCTCTGCAGCGTCACCGACAGCCAAGGCAAAAAGCCGACCAGCATCACGGGCAGGAAGTAGTAGAACGCGCCTGGGCGGTTCTGCTCGGGCGTCAGATAACGCCTGAACTGCTGCACGATGAAAAAGAAGTTGAAGAACTCGGGGTTGCGGTCTTGCACGAGCACGAACCATGGCGTGACGACCGCGAAGAACACGATCAGTCCGCTCACCAGATAGAGGCGCTTCCAGAGCGCCCAGTCGCGCGCGATCAACGTGTACAGCACCAGCACGGCGCCGGGCAGGATCAGCCCGACCAGTCCTTTGGACAGCACCGCGAGTGCCATCGACGCCCACACGAGCCACATCCAGAGCCGCTGCTCCCGCGCGGCGAGCCCCGGGCGCTGGGCGAGCAGCAGTGCGCACAGCGTGACTTCCATCCAGAACGACAGGCCCATGTCGAGTGTGTTGAAGTGGCCCATCAGATACCAGTACGGCGCGCTCGCGAGCACGAGCGCGGCGAACAGGCCCGTCGCGACGTTGAATACACGGGCGCCCGTGTAGCCGATCAGCAGCACGCCCGCAAACCCCGTCAGCGCTGTGTACAGGCGCGCCTGCCATTCGCCGATGCCGAACCACGCGAACGACAGCGCATTCGCCCAGGTTTGCAGCGGCGGCTTTTCGAAGTACTTGTAGCCGTTGTAGCGCGGTGTGATCCAGTCGCCGGTGACGAACATTTCGCGGGCCATCTCCGCGTAGCGGCCTTCGTCGCTTGGCAGCAGGTGGCGCCAGCCCAGCGGCACGAACCAGATCACGGCCAGCGCGAGCACGAGCAGCAGGACCGTCGTGCGATTGAGCGTCAGCCCGGACGGCTTGTCATTCATCTGTATTTCAACCTTTTTCGGCGCCGCTATCGCGGCCTCGTTCTTATCCCGTTCGGACGGTCGCGGCATGCCACGCGGCGCGCGGCTTCCGGCCCATGCCGGGTTGCCAGGCGCCTGGGCCCGCGCCGCGTCCAGCGCTGCGTCGGACGAAGCGCGCGGCCGATAGACCGCGATAAGGCGGGCGATTGTCCGTGCCCCACCTTATGGCAGCCTTATGCCGCCAGTATCCGACGGTGTTCGACTCGCGGTCGACCGGAGTTCGGCCACCTCGCGCCCGTGTTCTCTTGCGCGGCGTCCGCCGCGCGGCGAACGCCAGCTCGAACAGCCAGACGCCCGCGCCGGAACGCGCAGCCGCGCAGTGTACTTGATCCGCAAGACGCGCACGCCAAAACGCCGTGCCGGGCGCCGCGCACCCGGGCGCGATGCAGCGTCCAATGGGCGTCCAATGGGCGGCGAAATGGATGGCGAATGGGCGGCCAACGGGCGTCTAACGCTCGATCAGCAACGCCGCGGCGACCTTGCGGCCTTCCGCCATCAGAATGTTGTAGGTGCGGCAGGCCGCCTTGAAATCCATCGTCTCGACGCCGATGCGTCGGGCGGAGAGGGCGACCGTGAGGCGCGGATGCGGAAAACGCAGGCGCTCGCCGCTGCCGAAGATGACCACTTCGGGGGCGGGCTCGATCAAGAGCGCGAAGTGCTCGGGCGAAAGGGCCTCGAACGACGACACCGGCCACTCGATGACGGGGCTGTCCGGCAGCACGATGATGCTGTCCGTATGACGCTCGAGATTGATTTCGACGTAATCGGCGCCGTAACCCGTGACGGTGTTCAGGGCGCCGCTTGAATCCTGATGTAATTTCAAACTGGTTTTCCGTGATCGTCGTGAGACATGCAGAACGTGCGTGGCGCCCGGCTTCGCGCGGCCTGCGCGTCGGGGCGGCCGTGGTGTCGGCCCAGGTCTGCCCGCTCGGGACCGCTGCCGACCCGTCGCGTTTCGACCGGCGCGCGCGGCAGCCGGTTCAACGCGCAACCGCCATGCAGGAAGGCAGCCTGGAGTCGACACGCGGCGCACGCGCTGCGCCGGGCGCGGCATTGACGCCGCATACGGAAGGCTTGCAGAGCCTTGCGTGGTGCATTGCGGAAGTCGGCCAAAATCCGCTAAATTATAACTTTTTAGCCGCCCGGCGGCTCCCCCGAGGTTCGCGCGCTGCCACAAGCCGCGCCCGCAAGGCTGGCGACTGCGCCCGCCGTCGACCGTGGGGTGCCCGGATCGCGTCGGCGAGGCGTCAACCGTGCGCCCGGCGCGACGACGCATCAGGCAGCATGCCGGCGCCCGCCGCGCCATCCGATCCCCTTCGATGGCCGCGCCGCCCGCGTCCCGCCCGATGCGCCGCGGCCCGCCGCGCAATCCCGTCATCATGGCTTGCCCGCTGCATGGGGCGCAGCTCCGTGGTTCCGCTCATTTATCCAGGATGAAGTGCCCGTCGTGAAACCGATACTCAAATCCAACAAGCTGTTGAACGTCTGCTACGACATTCGCGGGCCCGTTCTCGAACACGCGAAGCGCCTCGAAGAGGAAGGCCACCGCATCATCAAGCTGAACATCGGCAATCTGGCGCCGTTCGGTTTCGACGCGCCGGACGAAATCATTCAGGACATGATCCGCAATCTGCCCGAGTCGTCGGGCTATTCGGATTCGAAGGGCGTGTTCGCGGCGCGCAAGGCGATCATGCATTACGCGCAGCAGAAGCGGGTGGCGGGCGTCGAACTGGACGACATCTACATCGGCAACGGCGCGTCCGAGCTGATCGTGATGGCGCTGCAGGCGCTGCTGAACGATGGCGACGAAGTGCTGCTGCCCGCACCCGACTATCCGCTGTGGACGGCGGGCGTGAGCCTGTCGGGCGGCACGCCCGTGCACTACATCTGCGACGAATCGAACGCATGGATGCCCGACCTCGACGACATCCGGGCAAAGATCACGCCGAACACGAAGGCGCTCGTCGTCATCAACCCGAACAACCCGACGGGCGCGCTGTACTCGGACGAACTGCTGCTCGGCCTGATCGAGATCGCGCGCCAGCATGGCCTCGTCATTTTCGCCGACGAGGTCTACGACAAGATCGTCTACGACGGCAAGACGCATACGTCGATGGCGGCGCTGTCGGAAGACGTGCTCACCGTCACGTTCAACAGTCTGTCGAAAAGCTATCGTTCGTGCGGCTACCGCGCGGGCTGGATGTGGGTGTCGGGGCTGACGGGCGAGAACCGCCGCCGCGCGAAGGACTACTTCGAGGGCCTCGGCATTCTGGCGTCGATGCGCCTGTGCCCGAACGTGCCGGGCCAGTACGCGATCCAGACGGCACTCGGCGGCTATCAAAGCATCAACGAGCTGATCGCGCCGGGCGGGCGTCTCTACAAGCAGCGCGAGCTCGCGTACGACATGCTGACGGCCATTCCCGGTGTCAGCTGCGTGAAGCCCGAGGCCGCGCTGTACATGTTCCCGCGCCTCGATCCGAAGATGTATCCGATCGAGAACGATCAGCAGTTCATCCTCGATCTGCTGCTGGAAGAGCGCGTGCTGCTCGTGCAGGGCAGCGGCTTCAACTGGAAGACGCCGGATCATTTCCGCGTCGTGTTCCTGCCGAACGTCGACGATCTGGCCGATTCGATTCACCGGATTGCGCGCTTCCTCGACGGCTATCGCAAACGCCACACGGCCTGAGCGCACTGCATCCGCGCCCGAACCGATTTCCCAATCTCTCACTAGAAACACACGCTGCATGGAACCGATCAAAGTTGGACTGCTGGGCTTCGGCACGGTAGGCAGCGGCACCTTCACGGTACTGCGCCGCAATCAGGAAGAAATCAACCGACGCGCCGGCCGCGGGATCGAGATTGCGCGCATTGCCGTGCGCAATCCCGCCAAGGCGACGGCGGCCCTCGGCAGCGAAGCAGGCACGGTCGTCGTGACCGATGACTTCGGTTCTGTCGTCGACGATCCGTCGATCGACATCGTCGCCGAAATGATCGGCGGCACGGGCATTGCGCGCGAGCTCGTGCTGCGCGCGATCAACAACCGCAAGCACGTCGTGACAGCCAACAAGGCGCTGCTCGCCGTGCACGGCACG
Source organism: Paraburkholderia bengalensis (assembly GCF_037126505.1). Lineage (NCBI taxonomy): Bacteria > Pseudomonadati > Pseudomonadota > Betaproteobacteria > Burkholderiales > Burkholderiaceae > Paraburkholderia > Paraburkholderia bengalensis. The sequence continues at coordinate 34,069 of NZ_JACFYJ010000054.1, read as the reverse complement.
GAAATCTTCGAGGCGGCGCGCGCGAACGGCGTGATGGTCGCGTTCGAGGCGGCCGTCGCGGGCGGCATCCCCATCATCAAGGCGCTGCGCGAAGGGCTGACGGCCAATCGCATCCAGTACATCGCGGGCATCATCAACGGCACGACCAACTACATCCTGTCGGAAATGCGCGACCGCGGCCTCGATTTCGCGACGGCACTGAAAGCCGCGCAGGAACTCGGCTACGCGGAAGCCGACCCGACCTTCGACATCGAAGGCGTCGATGCCGCGCACAAGGCCACCATCATGAGCGCGATCGCGTTCGGCGTGCCCGTGCAGTTTGATCGCGCTTACGTCGAAGGCATCAGCAAGCTGGCCGCGATCGACATCAAGTACGCGGAAGAGTTGGGTTATCGGATCAAGCTGCTCGGCATCGCGCGCCGCTCGGACAAGGGCATTGAACTGCGCGTGCACCCCACGCTGATTCCGGAAAAGCGGCTGCTCGCCAACGTCGAGGGCGCGATGAATGCCGTCGTGGTGCACGGCGACGCCGTCGGCACGACGCTGTACTACGGCAAGGGCGCGGGGGCGGAGCCGACGGCTTCCGCCGTGGTCGCCGATCTCGTCGACGTGACGCGCCTGCATACGGCCGACCCGGAGCATCGCGTGCCGCATCTCGCGTTCCAGCCGGATCGTCTGTCGAATACGCCCATCCTGCCTATCGACGAAGTCACGAGCGGTTACTACCTGCGTCTGCGCGTCGCCGATGTGACGGGCGTGCTGGCCGACATCACGCGCATTCTGGCCGACACGGGCATTTCTATCGACGCGCTCCTGCAAAAGGAATCGGAGCAGGTGGACGTGTCGAAGAAGGGCGAGACGGACATCATCCTGATCACGCATGAAACGGTCGAGAAGAACGTGAACGCGGCGATCGCGAATATCGAGGCGCTGAAGACGGTTGTGTCGAAGGTGACGAAGCTGCGCATGGAAGCGCTGAACTGACGCACCACGCAAAAAGGCAAGCTGATGAACTACATTTCCACGCGCGGCGCCGGCATCGGCGAGCGCCATACGTTTTCCGACATCCTGCTCGGCGGTCTCGCGAAGGATGGCGGCCTGTATCTGCCGAACGAATACCCGAAGGTAACGGCCGATGAACTCGCGCGCTGGCGCGTGCTGCCATACGCGGATCTCGCGTTCGAGATCCTGCGCAAGTTCAGCGACGACATTCCCGCCGAAGACCTGCGCGACATCACGCGCCGCACGTACACGGCGCAGGTGTACTGCAACGTGCGCGACGAGGAAAACGCCGCGCAGATCACGCCGCTGAAGACCCTGGGTGTCGAAGACGGCGCGCCGCTGTCGCTGCTCGAACTATCGAACGGTCCGACGCTCGCGTTCAAGGACATGGCGATGCAACTGCTCGGCAACCTGTTCGAGTACACGCTCGCGAAACATGGCGAAACGCTGAACATTCTCGGCGCGACGTCGGGCGATACGGGCAGCGCGGCCGAATACGCGATGCGCGGCAAGAAGGGGATTCGCGTCTTCATGCTGTCGCCGCACAAGAAGATGAGCGCGTTCCAGACGGCGCAGATGTACAGCCTGCAGGATCCGAACATCTTCAACATTGCCGTCGAGGGCGTGTTCGACGATTGCCAGGACATCGTCAAGGCCGTGTCGAACGATCATGCGTTCAAGGCGCAGCAGAAGATCGGCACGGTCAACTCGATCAACTGGGCGCGCGTCGTCGCGCAGGTCGTGTACTACTTCAAGGGCTATTTCGCGGCGACAAAGAGCAATGATGAGCGTGTGTCGTTCACGGTGCCGTCGGGCAATTTCGGCAACGTGTGCGCGGGGCATATCGCGCGCATGATGGGCTTGCCGATCGAAAAGCTGGTCGTCGCGACCAACGAGAACGACGTGCTCGACGAGTTCTTCCGCACGGGCATCTACCGCGTGCGCACGTCGGCGCAGACGTATCACACCAGCAGCCCGAGCATGGACATTTCGAAGGCGTCGAACTTCGAGCGCTTCGTGTTCGATCTGCTGGGCCGCGACCCGCAGCGCGTGCTGCAACTCTTCCGCGACGTCGAAGAGAAGGGCGGTTTCGACCTGCAGGCCAGCGGCGATTTCGCGCGCGTGCAGCAGTTCGGCTTCGTGTCGGGCCGCAGCAGCCACGACGACCGCGTCGATACGATCCGTGACGTGTTCCAGCGTTACGACACGATGATCGACACGCATACGGCCGATGGTCTGAAGGTCGCGCGCGAGCATCTGCAGGCGGGCATTCCGATGATCGTGCTGGAGACCGCGCAGCCCATCAAGTTCGGCGAGACGATTCGCGAGGCGCTCGAGCGCGAGCCGGAGCGGCCGGCCGCGTTCAGCGGACTCGAAGACTTGCCGCAACGGTTCGAGGTGCTGCCCAACGATGCGCAGCGTGTGAAGGCGTTCGTCGCTGCGCACACGGAGTAAGCGGGCTCGTTGTCAGTGGCGCTGGGCGGGCGCTGGGTAAGCGGATGGTTCCCCGCACCCAGCGCCCGTCTGTTTGCGATGTCGGCTGGCGCCAGCCACGAAGCGAACCTCAGCCGCGCGCCAGCGCCACAACCTACGGCCAGCCGTCGCAGGCCAATCAAACCGAACCCGATCGCCTTGCGACGCGCAGCGTCCCCTCCCGCTACAATGATTCTTTGCGAATCATTTCCGACCTGATCGATGTCCACACCCACGCCACCGACATCACCCGCGCCACCGACATCACCCGCGCCACCGACATCACCCGCGCAGCCGGGGCAGCGCGCGCCGATGCTTTCGACGGCCGATGCGCTCGCCACGCTGCTCGGCGCCGCCGTGCAGATCGACGGCACCGAAACACTCCCGACGCTCGACGCGACGAACCGCGTGCTCGCCGTCGACGTCGTTTCGCCCCTCGACGTGCCGCCGATGAACACCAGTTCGATGGATGGTTATGCGGTGCGTGTGGCCGAGCTGTCGCAGGGCGAGCGCCGCTTGCCGATTTCGCAGCGCATTCCGGCCGGCCACGCGCCGCAGCCGCTCGCGCAAGGCACGGCGGCGCGCATTTTCACGGGCGCAACGGTGCCGCCCGGTGCCGATGCCATCGTGATGCAGGAGCAGACGGAAGCGGCGGGCGACGAAGTGACGATCCTCCATACGCCGAAAGCGGGCGAATGGATCACCCAGCAAGGCGCCGACATCCGCAAGGGCGCGACGATCCTGCCCGCCGGCACACGGCTGACGCCGCAGGCGCTCGGGCTGGCGGCGTCCGTCGGCTGCGCGAATCTCGAAGTGGTGCGCCGCGTGAAGGTCGCGGTGTTTTTCACGGGCGACGAACTGACGATGCCCGGTGAGCCGCTCGCGCCGGGCGCGATCTACAACTCGAACCGCTTTACGCTGACGGGACTCTTGCACAAGCTCGGTTGCGACGTGACCGATTACGGCATCGTGCCCGACAAGCTCGACGCGACCCGCCAGACGCTGCGCGACGCCGCGCAAGCCCACGATCTGATCTTAACGTGCGGCGGCGTATCGGTGGGCGAGGAAGATCACGTCAAGCCCGCCGTCGAAGCAGAAGGGCGTCTGTCGATGTGGCAGATCGCTATGAAACCCGGCAAGCCGCTCGCATTCGGTGCAATCCGTCGCGGCGGCGCCGCCGACGCAGGCACACGCACCGCGGCGCAAGCCGCCGACAGTCCGGGCGCGGCGCGGGCGGCGCACGAAACGTTCTTCATCGGACTGCCGGGCAATCCCGTGTCGACCTTCGTCACGTTTCTGCTGTTCGTCCGGCCGTTCCTGTTGCGTCTTGCCGGCGTGCGCACGGTGACGCCGCGCGCGCTGTCGCTGCGCGCCGATTTCGCGCAGCAAAAGGGCGACCGACGCAACGAGTTCCTGCGCGCGCGCGTGAACGCCGCCGGCGGGCTCGATCTGTTTCCGAACCAGAGTTCGGCTGTGCTGACGTCGACCGTGTGGGGCGACGGGCTGATCGACAATCCGCCCAATCATGTGATCAGCGCCGGCGAGACGGTGCGTTTCATTCCGTTTTCCGAGCTGCTGAACTGAACGCGGCCCGTTCAACGGGCGCTTGTTGTACGTTTTTAGGGCCGCTACGAGGCCGTTATCGACGATGAGAATCCAGCTGAGATATTTTGCGAGCGTGCGAGAAGCGCTCGGCCGATCGGACGAATCGGTGGATGTGCCCGAAGGCATTGCAACGGTCGGCGACGTGCGCGCCTGCTGCGTGTGCGCGGCGGCGTGTGGGCCGAGACGCTCGCCGACGGCCGCGCGCTTCGCATGGCCTGCAACCACGTGATGACGGACGCCGGCACGCGCATCACCGACGGCTGCGAAGTCGCGTTCTTCCCGCCCGTCACGGGCGGCTGAGGGGATAGACGATGACCGTCCGCGTCCAGACTGAAGACTTCGACCTGTCCACGGAAGTTGCCGCGTTGCGCGCGCAGAATCCGAAGGTCGGCGCGGTGGCGTGCTTCGTCGGCACCGTGCGCGACATCAACGAAGGCGAAGCCGTCGAAGCGATGGAACTCGAGCACTATCCGGGCATGACGGAAAAGTCGCTCGAAGCAATCGCGGCAGCGGCGCGCGAACGCTGGCCGGGCACTGAGGTGCTGATCGTGCACCGCGTCGGCCGCCTGATGCCGCTCGATCAGATCGTGCTGGTCGCGACGACCTCGAAGCATCGGGCCAACGCGTTCGCATCGTGCGAATTCGTGATGGATTACCTCAAGACCCAGGCGCCGTTCTGGAAGAAGGAAAAGACGGAAAGCGGCGAACACTGGGTGGACGCGCGCATCACCGACGACGAAGCGCTCACGCGTTGGGGACTCGAATCGCAGAATTCGAAAGCAGATTAAGCGTTATTCATTGAACGCTTCAAAAATAATCGCCATCCATTCCGCCTGCAATTGTTAAATGGCGCTTCGTAAAATCCGATTGTTAAATCGAATTCATTAGGTGGTTTCAATCATCGCGCGACCGGCCGATGATTTTCGCCGGAAATGGTTCGCCGCGCGGGCGCACATGCTCGGCCGCGTGCTCGTCGCGTGAACGGCGGCGAGGAGCGATGTGCTCCAGCAGCGCCTGCTGTTCGGCGGGAATCTGGTAATCCCACCCGAATTTGCTCAGTTGCAGGCTCTGCGCGATGCGTAGAGCCGGCTCCATGAAACGCACGGCGGCAGCCGGTTCGTAGCGTGACTCGACCGTGTCCAGGAACAGGAATAGCCACCGGCTGAAATGCCGCGGCTCGAGGCCTGCCAGCGGCATGTGCGCCTGCTGCACGTTGCCCCGATATTGCTTTGCGCCGAGCACGAGCGATCCCCAGAACGCGCACATCTTCGGCAAATGCTCGTCCCAGCGGCCTGCGAGCTTCTGTTCGAATGCGGGTCCGAGCAGCGCATCGGCACGCACCCGATCATAAAAGGCGTATACGAGTTCGCGGATATTGTCCTCTGTCGGTTCTGCATATCGGCTTGCAAGGCGTTCGACGGGCGCAATATCGGAAGAAATATCAGGGTTCATATCTGGAACAAAAGTGAGTCGCTGCAAAATCCATTCGCGCACACGTTGGTAGCTCGAACTTTTAATAAAGAAAAAGTGCGCTTCAAACGAAAGTTAGCGTTTATAGTTACGCGAAATAACGAGATAAGCGCGGCAATAACATGTGGGTTGGGTGCATGTTATTGCGCAGCCGCAGTATTTGGCGTTAGTGGAGCTGACGTGAACATTCCGCACGTCGACTCCGTCGCGAATTGCCTTTCAATGAGACTCACAGACTATACCGATTACTCGCTGCGCGTGCTGCTTTACCTGGCAGTTCGTTCCGAAGGACTGGCTACGATTCAAGACATCTCGGATGCCTACGGCATATCGAAAAACCATCTGATGAAGGTGGTCCAGCGGCTCGCCGAGCTGGGGTGGGTGGAAACCGTGCGGGGGCGCAATGGCGGTTTGCGGTTGTTCGAGCACTCGTCGGCGCTCACTGTCGGCGAAGTCGTGCGAGCGGCCGAGAGCGATTTCGCACTCGTCGCCTGTTTCAACGGCAGCGACGCGAATGGGAACCATCGTGATTGCGTCATTCAGTCGCAATGTAGGCTCAAAGGCATTTTCGAGTCGGCGCGCGATGCCTTCTTCCGCGAACTGGACGGCTACACGATCCGCGACATCGCAGAGCCTGCGTCGCCGTTGATGTCGTTGCTCGCGCTCAAGCCTTCGGCGACGGTGGTGCCGATCGTGCCTGCCGTCCCCGCTGTTTCGACGGGGACTTGAGCGGAATCGCCGGCCAGCGGCGGGCGGTAGCGGAGGACACGGACGACCCGGTTCGAAACCGCGCTCGTGCGCGGGCGACGGGTCGAGTGTCCGGTGGTTGCGCGAGTGTGACGTGTGCGGCCGTCCTCCGTGTCCGCTGGTCGGGCGCGCGTCGTGTCGCTGCGTTGCGTGACCGGCGCGGGCCGTGCGTGGCGCGGGCTCGTTGCTCAGCCACGCTCGCGCTATCGGGTATCGCTCGATGTGCGGGCGCTTGTCTCGCTCGTATGCGCCGTTCGCTCGCTTCGCCCGCACTTTCTTCGATGCACGTAGCGGACTACACTGCGCTGTGTCTCCACGCCTTACCGCAGGCTTGCACGTTCGCACGGTCGTGCGGCTTCCGTGCAACTTCTCTCTCCCTGATGCAAAAAAACGCTTGAAACCTGACTAAAACCCCTCATTTTCGGTGGTAATCGAAATTGGAGGTCTCCTGATGAGAATCGACAAACTCACCACTAAATTCCAGGAAGCGTTGGCCGACGCGCAAAGCCTAGCCGTCGGTCGTGACAATCAGTACATCGAACCCGTGCACCTGCTTGCCGCACTCGTCGCGCAACAGGACGGCTCCGCGCGCTCGCTGCTCTCGCGCGCCGGCGTCCAGGTGCAGGCGCTGCAGACCGCGTTGGGCGACGCGATCACGCGTTTGCCACAAGTGCAGGGCACCGACGGCAACGTGCAGATCGGCCGCGAGCTGACGGGCCTGCTGAACCAGGCCGACAAGGAAGCGCAGAAGCTCAACGACACCTACATCGCGAGCGAAATGTTCCTGCTCGCCGTCGCCGACGACAAAGGCGAGGCGGGCCGCCTGGCGCGCGAACACGGCTTGTCGCGCAAGTCGCTGGAAGCGGCCATTGTCGCCGTGCGCGGCGGCGCGCAGGTGCACAGCCAAGACGCCGAAAGCCAGCGCGAGGCGCTGAAGAAGTACACGATCGACCTCACCGAGCGCGCCCGCGCAGGCAAGCTTGACCCCGTGATCGGACGCGACGACGAAATCCGCCGTTCGATCCAGATCCTGCAACGCCGCACGAAGAACAACCCGGTGCTGATCGGCGAGCCGGGCGTCGGCAAGACGGCGATCGTCGAAGGCCTCGCGCAGCGTATCGTCAACGGCGAAGTGCCGGAGACGCTCAAGGGCAAGCGTGTGCTGTCGCTCGACATGGCGGCGCTGCTCGCGGGCGCGAAGTATCGCGGCGAGTTCGAAGAGCGTCTGAAGGCTGTGCTGAACGATATCGCGAAGGACGAAGGTCAGACTATTGTCTTCATCGACGAGATTCACACGATGGTCGGCGCGGGCAAGGCCGAAGGCGCGATGGACGCGGGCAACATGCTGAAGCCGGCACTGTCGCGCGGCGAACTGCATTGCGTCGGCGCGACCACGCTCGACGAATATCGCAAGTACATCGAGAAGGACGCCGCGCTGGAGCGCCGCTTCCAGAAAGTGCTCGTCGACGAGCCGAGCGTCGAGGCGACCATCGCGATCCTGCGCGGCTTGCAGGAGCGCTATGAACTGCACCACGGCGTCGACATCACCGACCCGGCCATCGTCGCGGCGGCGGAACTGTCGCATCGCTACATCACGGATCGTTTCCTGCCCGACAAGGCAATTGATCTGATCGACGAAGCCGCGTCGAAGATCAAGATGGAAATCGATTCGAAGCCGGAGGAGATGGATCGGCTCGACCGCCGGCGCATCCAGCTGAAGATCGAGCGCGAAGCCGTCAAGAAGGAAAAGGACGAAGCGTCGCAGAAGCGTCTGCAGTTGATCGAGGAAGAAATCGAGCGGCTGGATCGCGAATATTCGGATCTCGAAGAAATCTGGACGGCGGAAAAGGCGGCCGTGCAGGGCAGCGCGCAGCTGAAGGAAGAGATCGAGAAGACGCGCGCGGAAATTACGCGCCTGCAACGCGAAGGCAAGCTGGAAAAGGTCGCCGAGTTGCAGTACGGCAAGCTGCCGCAGCTCGAGCAGCAACTGAAGGCCGTGACCAAGGCCGAGGCCGAAGAGCAGAACAATCCGACGCGTCCGCGGCTGCTGCGCACGCAGGTCGGCGCCGAGGAAATCGCGGAAGTCGTGTCGCGTGCGACGGGCATCCCCGTGTCGCGGATGATGCAGGGCGAGCGCGAGAAGCTGCTGCAGATCGAAGAGAAGCTGCATCAGCGCGTGGTCGGTCAGGACGAAGCGATCAGCGCCGTCGCCGATGCGATCCGCCGTTCGCGCGCCGGTTTGTCGGACCCGAACCGTCCGTATGGCTCGTTCCTGTTCCTCGGGCCGACGGGTGTCGGTAAGACGGAACTGTGCAAGGCCCTCGCGGCGTTCCTGTTCGATGCGGAAGATCATCTGATTCGCATCGACATGAGCGAGTTCATGGAGAAGCACAGCGTCGCGCGTCTGATCGGCGCGCCGCCGGGCTACGTCGGCTACGAGGAAGGCGGCTATCTGACGGAAGCGGTGCGCCGCAAGCCGTACAGCGTGATCCTGCTGGATGAAATCGAGAAGGCGCACCCGGACGTCTTCAACGTGCTGTTGCAGGTGCTCGACGACGGCCGTATGACGGACGGGCAGGGCCGCACCGTGGACTTCAAGAACACGGTGATCGTGATGACGTCGAATCTCGGCTCGCAGGTCATCCAGTCGATGGTCGGCGAACCGGAAGAGACTGTGAAGGATGCCGTCTGGGAAGAAGTGAAGCTGCATTTCCGGCCGGAGTTCCTGAACCGGATCGACGACGTCGTGGTGTTCCACGCGCTCGACCGCTCGAACATCCAGTCGATCGCGAAGATCCAGCTGGAACGCGTACACGAGCGGCTGGCGAAGCTCGACATGCAGCTGGTCGTGTCGGATGCCGCGCTGGAACTGATCGGCAAGGTCGGCTACGACCCGCTGTTCGGCGCGCGGCCGTTGAAGCGCGCGATCCAGCAGGAGATCGAGAACCCGGTCGCGAAGCTGATTCTGGCCGGCAGGTTTGGTCCGAAGGACGTGATCCCCGTCGAGGTGGACAACGGCAAGCTCGTGTTCGAGCGAGTCGTCCATTAAACGGCGCGGCGCCACAGGCTGCCGCATCCGTTTCGGCTGAAAGTAAGAAGGGCAACGAAGCGATTCGTTGCCCTTTTTTATTGGCCGTCCACAGGAGACGGCGCAAGTTCCGCTGGGATCAGGCGTTCTTGTTGCCGAACAGCCCGGCGAGCTGGCTGATCGTGCCGAGCGCGCCGCCCAGGCCGCCCGCGTCGACCTTGCCGTCGGCGGGCACTTCGCCGTTCGGCGTCGCGGCGTTGACGACGTGCGGCAGCACTTGCGAGAGCAGACCCGTGACCATCGACGGCTCGACGCCGATTTTTGCCGCCATGGTGGAAACAGCTTCGGAGCCGAGCACGTTGTGCAGCGTGTCTGCGGCGATCGGCTGGTTTTCGCCCGTGCCGACCCACGAGCTGATGATGTCGCCCGCGCCGTTTTGCTCGAAGCGCTGGATCAGCCCGTTCAGGCCGCCTGGCTGGTTGTTGATAAATTCGAGCGCTGCGGAAATCAGCGCTGCCTGGCCGCCGCCCTGTGGCGACTCGCCGCCGCCGAGCATGGAACCGAGGGTGTCGAGTAGGCTCATGACAATCTCTCTTGAGGAGCCGGCGCGGCATGAGAAGCGACGCGCGGGCGGGGAATGAAACGCCGCGCGTGAAGCGCGGCACCAATGGACGTTGGGGCAGTGCGGCCGATGGACGCTGACGGAAACGCGTTCTTATGCCCCCGATGCAGCGGACGCAGCCTTGCTCTTCTTCGATTTCTTCGACTTCGAAGCTGTCGTGTCCGACGCCATCGCAGGCGCGGACGCTGCCGTGGCAGCAGGGGCGGATGCCGCAGCCGCGTCGGCCTTACTCTTCTTCTTCGATTTCGACGTCATCGTGCCCGATGCCGTCTCGCCGGGCGCGGCCGGGGCGGCGCTTTGTGCCGTGGTGGCGGGCGCCGGTTTCGATGTGGCGGTAGTCGATTTGGCAGGCGCGCCCGTCGGCGGCCCGGATGAGCCGTTGATCGTCAGGCCCGCCGCTTCGAGATTCTTCACCGACTTGTGGCCGATCCCCTTCACGCGGTTGGCGAGATCGTCGGCATCCTTGAACGGGCCGTTCTTGGTGCGTTCGTCGATGATCGCCTTCGCGTGGACGGGGCCGATACCCTTGACGGATTCGAGCGCGGCCTGATCCGCGTTATTCACTTCGACGGCCGCCGCAAAACCCGCCGACAGCGACAGGACGAGCGCGGCGCACAGCATCAACAGCTTCTTCAACATGGCAATCACTCCATTGAGGGCAAACAGGTAGCCGGAACGGACGACGCTTTCACGTTAGCAAGCTTAGGGTTCAAGCATAGGACAATTCAGTGTCCTGTTTGACGGAACGGCCCGTAACTTCTGCGAATCGGCGGATTTATACCGTCCGAATCATGACAAAACAATGGGAACTGACCAAATTTATCGCTTTTGCCCGGTCCCTGCGCCGTCGCGGGCCAAGGATGTCGGAGGAATTCGAGAAGCTTGCGGCACCGAGCCGTTTTCCCGCCCGGGTTCGTCCGTGTGCGGCACGGCGGAGTGGCGCACGGTCGCTCCGCGCACTTCGAAGTGCACGCTGTCGGCGCCCGTGCCGTCCGCATTGACGAGTTCGAGCACGTGCCGTCCCGGCCACGGCAGCCACAGCACGCGTTCGTCGCGGCCAAGCGCCTTGCCGTCGAGCCGCCACGTGCTGCGCCCCGATGAGCCGCCCGCGCGCTCGAACACGATGCGCTGGCGCGCAGCCGGGATGTCGGGATCGAGCGCGAACAGCGTGCCGTCGGTGGGCGAGCCGATGCGCGGCGCGGCGTTCGATGACGACGCATGCGAATTACCCGCTCCGCGCAACAATGGCGATGCAGGCGCGGTCACGGGCGCGGCGTCCGTCGGCTTCGCGTGTGCCGCAAGCCCGACCGTCACCGTCTGCGTACCGTCGATGAACCACTCGTTGCGCGCGGGCTCGATATTGCCGTCGAAGCTCACGCGCGTTTGCACGACGCCCGCCGGCCTGCGCGGGGCGATGCTCGGCACGCCCCGATGCAGATAGCCGACGATGGCAGCCCAGATCGGCGCCGCGCCCGTCACGCCGGATACGTCCCACATCGGCTGGCCGTCGGCGTTGCCGACCCACACGCCGACTGTGTAACGCGACGTGTAGCCGACCGTCCAGTTATCGCGCATGTCCTTGCTTGTGCCCGTTTTCACCGCGGAGAAAAAGCGCGTCGCGAGCGGACTGTCGAAGCCGAAGGTGCGTGTGCGCGCGTTGTTGTCGGCGAGGACGGTCGTGATGATGTAACTGGCATCGGCGGTGAAGACGCGTTGCTGCGGCGAACGCGCGTCGGCGGCGGGAAGATCGCGCGGTGGCGTGGCGACGCCGCCGTTGGCGAGCGCGCGATACGCATTGGTCAGTGACAGCAGCGTCACATCGGCGCTGCCGAGCGCGAGCGAATAGCCGTAGTAGTCGCCGCTTTGCGCGAGCGGCAGGCCGAGCGCGGTGAGCGTGCTGGCAAAACGATGCGGCGTGACCATCACGAGCGTGCGCACGGCGGGCACGTTCAGCGATGAGCCCAGCGCCGTACGCACGCTGACCCAGCCCTTGAAGTCCTTGTCATAGTTTTGCGGAATATAAAGGCCGCCGCCCGCCGCCAGATCGAGCGGCGCATCGTCGAGCAGCGAAGCCGTAGTGAGCCGCTTTTCGTCGATGGCCTGCGCGTAGAGGAACGGCTTGAGCGTCGAGCCCGCCTGGCGGCGCGCGAGCACGGCATCGACATCGCGCGCGCCCGACAGCCCGCCCGACGATCCGACCCACGCGAGCACGTTGCCTGTCGCGTTGTCGAGCACGACGACGGCGCCGTCATGCACGTTGCGCGGATGCGCGGGCGCGTTGAGTTCGACCAGGGTGCGCGTGAGCGTTTCGCTGGCGAAGCGCTGCAGCCTGGCGTCGAGCGTGCTCGTCACGCGCGCGCCCGCCGCTGGATGCGTCTCGCTCGCGATGCGCCGCGCGAAGTGCGGTGCGAGCATCGGCGCATCGGATGAAGCGGACAGCAGCGTGGGAGCAGGGCGCGCGAACGCAAGCTGCACGAAACTCGCGAGATTCACACAGCCATCAGGTGCCTTCATGTCGCGCAGAATGCGGCACGCGCGCTCGCTCACCTTGGCGTACGGCGCATTCGGCGCCCGGATCAGCGCGGCGGCGACGGCGGCTTCGCGTTCGTCGAGACCGGAAGGCGCCTTGCCGAACAGCGTCATCGACAGCGCCGACAACCCGATCGTCTCGCCGCGAAACGGCACGAGATTCAGATACGCTTCGAGAATCTGGTCCTTGCGCCACGTGCGTTCGAGCAGCAGCGCGTTCACGACCTGATTGGCTTTTTGCGCGACGGAGCGTTGTCCCGAGCGCTCGCGATCGTCATCGAGCAGACCCGTCAGCTGCATCGTCACCGTCGATGCGCCGCGGGTGCGCGTGTTCCATAGATTCGCCCACGCAGCGGCAGCCGCGCCGCGCCAGTCGACGCCGCTATGTTCGTAAAAGCGCTTGTCTTCCGACACGACGATCGCTTCGCGCAGCGCAGGCGAGACGTCCGCGACCGTCACCCAGTCGCCGCGGCGCTCGGTCTTGTCGATGCGCGTGCGTTGCAGCGGCACGCCCTCGCGCGACAGCAGCACCCAGTCGGAGCTGCGCCATTGCGTGCGCACGTCATTGAAAGTGGGCAGGGCGCGCGCGGCGAGCGGCAACGAGCTCAGCAGCGCGCAAAGCACGACACGGACACACGACAGCGCTAGCGCCCGCCGCTGCTTCGGCGGGCAAGCGCGGCGCGTGGCATCCATGCTGTGCGGCATCACATGCGCTCCTTACTTCGCGGCAGACGCCGGCTTCACGACCACGGGCGCATTCGGCAGCACGCCGAACGTCGACGGCGCGTAGAGCGCTTCGACGCGTGTCGGCGGCAGGCCGAACGTGCCGACATTGTTCAGCCGCACCGTGTATTCGACCGAGAATTTGCCCTTCGGCAGATAGTCGTAGTACGCGCGATAACCGTCGAAGCCGCGCTCGACGAACGCGGGCCACGCGTCGCCTTTCGACTTCTCGCCTTGCGTCGCCGCTTCTGAATCGCGGTTCAACTCTGAGCCGAGTATCGTCGCGCCCGCGGGCACGGGATCATTGACGACAACCCACGTCATGTCCGTCTGTGCGTCGATATCCAGGTGCACGCGGAGGATATCGCCGCGCGTGTTGACGCCCTTCCCGGCGGGATCAACGGGCGTGACCGTCTTCGTGATCCGGTAACCTGCCGCGAACGGCGCTTTCAATGCAACGGCCGCAAGGCTTTCGATCGTCGCCCACGGTTTGCCTGTGCCGTCGTGCGTGAGTGTCAGCGAAACGGGCGCGCTGCGCGAGTCGGCTGGCCACGGCAGCAACTGGCTGCGGGTGTCGGCCGTTTTCGTGATGGCCGTTGCGGACGCATCGTTCGTCGCAGCGGATGCGCTCTGGCTCCACGAAATGGTCTTGTCCGTTGCGCCGAGTTGCAGCTTCGTCTGCCCCGTGACGGGCACGCTCTCGAACATTTGCGAGAAGCGCTGCACGGCCAGCGAGCCCCACAGGTTCGCGGTGGTCGTCTGCCATGCGCCGTTCTTCTGCAACGCGAGCAGGCCCGCGACGACGCGCGGCATCTCGTCCTTCCAGCCGGGCGTGTCGACGAAGGTCAGCGCGGTGCGCGCCGCGTTGGTTTCGGTGCCCGTCATCAGCCACCAGAGGTCGTCGCTATCGGCCGTCGAGAAGGTTAGGCGCGTGCCCTGATAGGTCAGCCGCGAGCGGATGATCTGTTCGGCTTGCGCGAGTTTTTCGTCGCGCTGCGGCACGTCTTTCACGCGCGACAGCACGGCGTAGTAGTCGAGCACGGCCGACGTCGGCCACTGGTTCGGCGCGATCTCGATCGAGCCGAGCATGCTCGCGCGCGCCGCGCCGTGACGCGACAGCGCCTCGAGGGCTTCCAGCTTGCGCAGGTCCCGATCCTTGCGCGGCGCCCAACTGTCGCGCGTGAGCCGGCCTTCGACGAAGTTCGCGAGACCGCCTTGGAGCTTCGCGCGCAGATCGTCGGGCAGCGCGAAGCGCGGGTCGAGCCTCGCGGCTTCGTCGGTGACGGACAGCAGGTAGGCGGTGAGTGTCACGCTGCCCGTGTTGCCGCTGTCGTCGCCAGGCGGGAAGTAGTTCGCGAGACCGTCACGGTCCAGATAGACGGGCATGCGCGCGACCACGCCTTGCCAGCGCGCCGCGTCACGCAGGCCGAGCGCGACGGACGTCTGCTGTTCGAGACAGCCATACGGATAGCGCTGGAACCAGCGCCGTACGCCCGGCAAGCCGTCCGACAACTTCGACTGCAGCGATACCGCGATGCCGCCGCGCAGCGCGCCCGCCTGTGTCGCCGCGGCATCGGGCGGCGCGGCGACGGGCAGCGAGAACGAGCCGTCCACTTGCGTGAGCGTGGCCTGCTGCACGGTGACGGGGATCGCGGCCGTCACGCGCTGCGTGACCTTGAGCGCATCCGACGCGTGCGCCGCGCCTTGTTCCGTCGCGCCGATGCTCCAGGTCAGCGCGGCGGGTGTCGCTTCGGATATACCGTCTGGCGGCGCGACCGTCCACGCGACTTCGTGCGCCGAATCTGCCGCGACGTCGACGGTTTGCGGCTGCAACGACAAGCCCGCCACGTTCGGCGTCACGACGACTTTCATCGCGCGCGCGGTCGTGTTGCGCACGGTGAACTGCGCACGGAACTGATCGCCTTCGCGCACGAGCGGCGGCAGGCCGGAGATCAGCTGCAGATCCTGAGTGCTGCGGATCGACGTGCTGCCCGTACCGAATCTGCCGTCGCCGACCGCGGCAATCGCGACGATGCGAAAGCTCGTCAATGCGTCGTTGAGCGGGACGTCGACGGCGGCTTCGCCGTTGGCGTCGAGCGTGACGCGTGGATTCCACAGCAGCAGCGTGTCGAACAGTTCGCGCGTCGAGCTATGCCCGCCGCCGCCGCCCGCCGGAACCGCCTTGCGTCCGAAATGGCGTCGTCCCACGATCTCCATCTGCGCCGTCGACGTTTCGACGCCGTACGCGCGCCGCTGCAGCATGGCATCGAGCACGTCCCAACTGGTGTTCGGCATCAGTTCGAGCAGCGCCTCGTCGACGGCGGCCACGGCGATCTGCGTGCCGGCGGGCGCGGGCTTGCCGCCCGGCAATTGCACGCGCAGCTTCACGTGCGCCTTGCCGCGCACCGCGTACGACTTCGCATCGGGCGTCACAGTGACGGCGAGCCGATGCGCTGCCGTGCCGACCTTGATCTCGGCGAGACCGTAGCGGAACGCGGGCTTCGACAGATCGACGAGCGGCGTCGGCGCCTCGTAGTAGCGGCCTTCGTACCAGAACGCGCGTGCCCATTCGAGCGGCGCCTTCCAGCCCCATGTGAAGAACGAGTACCACGGCACGTCGCGCACGCGCCCGCGCAGCGCGAGCACCGACAGGTACACGTTCGGCCCCCAGGCCTCGCTGACTTTCAGTTCGACGGTCGGGTCCTTGCCGTCGAGCTTCACCACGTGTGTCTCGATGACGCCTTCGCGTTCGACGGCCACGAGCGCCGTCGCGAAGCGGAACGGCATGCGCACCTGGAAGCGGGCTGTCTCGCCGGGCTCATAAGCGCTCTTTTCGGGTAATACGTCGATGCGGTCGGTGTTGTCGCCGCCGAACCAGAGGTCTTCTTCGCGCGTGACCCACACAGAGGTCGTGGCCGTCGACGCATGGCCCTCGCCGTCTTTCGCCGTTACGACGAGATCGACGTTGCCTGCTTCCTTCAGCTTCGCGTCGCAGGTCATCAGGCCGTGATCGTCGCTCTTGCCGCTGCACAGCGTACCGAGGTCCTTCGTTTCGGTGTGGTTGTCGTACGCATAGAAGCCGCCGACCATGCGCTTGCGCGTCGAGATCGTCATGCGTGCGATGCCGCGCACGTCGAGCGGCACGTTCGCGCGCGGCCTGCCTTGGAGATCGACGGCGAGCGCTTTCACGGGCACCGCGTTGCCCACCGACACCCACTGTCCCGATTTCACGCCCGCCACGACAGCGGCGGGCCATAGCGTCGCGTTGCCGCCGATCGTCTGCACTTCGCCGTTCGGATCGGCGAAGGTTGCTTCGAGCGCGAGGCGCCTGGGCGCGTCGACGGCGGGCAGGTTCTTGAGCGTCAAGCTGCCGGCGCCATTGCGATCGAGCGTGACGGGCTCCTTGTCGGCGATCAGCTTCGACGCGTCGACGTCGTCCGATGCCTGCGCGCTTTCGTCGTCGTCGGAAGCCGCGGTGCCGGTTTCGTTGCGCTTGCGGTAGGGCGCGAAGCTGAACTCCGGATACGTGTCCGCGAAAGCGGGCGTCGTGCTTTTCATCAGCGCCGACACCTGGACGGGCAGGCCGGATGCGCCGCCGCCCGACATGTAGTCGATTTGCAGCGCAACGGGCGCCTCGCTCGCGGCGACGAGGGGATGGGCCTTCTCGTCGCGCACGGCGATCGTGCCTTTGAACACGGGCAAACGGAATTCCTCGACGCGGAAGCTGCCCGATGTGTAGGTGTGGCGCGCGCTGTCGCCGTCGCTGTCATCGCCATGGCTGTCTGCCGGCGACGGCGAAGCCGCATCGCCGTCATCGAGCGAAACACTGTACTCGCCGAGCTTCGCCGCGGCCGGAATCGCGAAGGCGGAATCGGCCGTGTGATCGGCGGCCCATTTCAGCGGCAGATGCCACGTCTGTCCGCTGCCGAGATGCCGGATCGTTACGCGCGTCGGGTACGTCTTCGGCAACGCGAGGCCGTGCATCGTCTCGACGCGGATCATGTGCTTCATCGACACCGTTTCGCCCGCGCGCAGCAGCGTGCGATCGAACACGGTATGCGCGCGCACCGTCCGGTCGAGACTCGTGTCCGTCGGCACGTTGAAGCGCCACGCTTCGATGCCCCGGTTCCAGTCTGAGCGCACGAAGGCCATGTCGTGGCCCGTTTGGGGATCGTCGACGCGCGCCGACACGAATAGACCCTCGAAGCTGTTCTCGCCGCATTCGCGGCGCGCGTTCAGCGGCTGGTTGATGGTCAGCACGCCGTGCGCATCGGTCTTGCCCGACGCGAGTTCGTCGCCGTTGCAGTCGCTGACGTGCACATCGGCGTTCGGCACCGGCTGGCCTTTGTCGAGCGTCGTCACCCAGACGACGCTGTTCTCGCGGCCCTGCTTGAAGTGCACGCCCAGGTTCGTGACGAGCACGGCCGTGCGCACGTACATCGGCGCGTTTTTGCCGAGCAGCGACGCGCCGAGCGCAGGCGAGGCCAGCTCGATCACGTAGAAACCGGGCTTCGTCACGGGCACGCCGACCACCTCGAACGGCCGCAGCGTTTTCGGATCGGCCTTCGGCAACGCGAGCTTCTCGACGTTCGGCTGACCGGCGAGCAGCGACAGCGAGCGCAAGTCGATTTGCGGGTTCTTGCGATCTTCGTTCGGATCGGACTCGTCGCCCTTGCGCGGCACGATGACGGAATGCGGATTGTGCGCGAGCAATTGCGGCATCTGCTCGTCGATCCACTTGCGATTCATCGTGAAGCCGTCGAAGCGGTCGACGTTGCGCATCCATTGGCGGATGTCGCGATCGGCATCGACGCGCAGCTTCGCGAACTGCGCGTTGCCCGCGTTGAGCCCGGCGATATGCAGGTCGGCCTCGACGTTGCGCAGCGTGACGGGCACGAGCGCGGGCATGTCCGGTTCCGCGAAGCGCTCGATGATCCCAAACGTGCCCGACGAGAATTTGGCAAGCGGCGGCAACGGCGCCGTCGCGGTCTTGAGCGGGAACAGGTCCGCATTGGTCAAGGCGCGGCCGCTGACGTCCTTCAGATGAGCGGGAAGCTCGATGGTCAGCTCGGCCCGCTCCGGAAGTGGCGCTGCGAATTCGACGGTGCTGGTTTGCGGGTCTTTGTCGTCGGCGGGGAAAGTGGGCTTGATGTCGCCGTTGGGGCCCCTGAGCAGGATCTTGTCGGCATCGGTGCGCAGGATCGGCGCGTTGAACTGCACGCGCAGCGGCCGCAGCGGCGTGCAGGGCGCCTTCGCGTTTTCACGCTCGCAACTGAAGCTCGCCGCGAACGGCTCGCGCACGGTGAAGTCGAAGCGGCGCTCGACGTCGTTCGCAATCCCGCTCGGGCTCGTGACGCCCTTGCCATACACCAGTTGCGCCTTCGTGCCCGACGGCAGCGCCTGCTGGCATTGCAGCGTCAGCACGCGCGCGGCTTCCTTCTGCAGTCGGAAACGCTTGAGCAATTCGGTGCGCGTCGCGGCATCGACGTTTTTCACGGGGATGCGGTTGCCGACTCCGCTCGACTCGCACCAGACGTTCTGCTGCACGGATGCTTGCGTCGCCGGTCCATTCAGCCGCAGGACAAACGCCTGGTCTTCTTCGATTTCGCCGCCGTACGGCTCGACGCGCTGCACGAACGGGCCGCCCGTCTGGAATGCGAAGTGACGCGGTCCCGTCAGCGCGTGGCCTGCCGACGATTTGAGCCCGTCGTCGAGGTCGACGGAGCAGGCGACGCCGGGCGGCAGGTCGGCGGCGAAATCCCATGCCCACGTCTTGTCGTCGATCCAGCGCGGCTGCCCGGCGCTCACGGAGGCGTCGTTGCAACTGACGCGCGCGGGCGCGGGCAGGTTGGGCGCGCCGAACGCGACCATCGATTCGTCGAACTTGACGACCACCTGCCGCACCTGCGCGACCTTGCCCTGTGGCGAAACCTGCGTGATGCGCGCTGCATCGGCGCGCCACGCGACGGCGCCGAGAAGCGCAAGCACGAGGGCCGCTGCCATTGCCCCGAACCATTGACGTTTGATGATGCCGCTTTGCATCGACCGCGCTCCCTGTTTCATTGTTATTGCCGAGTTGCTTTCAGTTTGCAGCCGATTCTAGCCGATGAATACGCCGATTCAATGTGTGCATCTTGTCATTTTTGCCGAACGGATTTTCGATAATTATTTGGACAACTAATTCGGAGTCGAAAGTTGTGTAATTTGCGAAAAATCAAAATTTCGAATGGATGCGGGTAGATTAATTATTGATAAATATCAAAAGTTAGAATGACTTATCGTATGTGTTTTTAAGAGTGGTCCCATTCGTTTTGAAGGGGTGGAACGACCACGATGTTTTCGGCGCGCAGTATTCCGATTTGCTCCTGGTCGTATGTGGCGCAGCGAAAGATCACGTGAGAAAAATCGCAAATACACGCCATTTTTATTCTCCAACTCACGCAAGCGCCGATTTCTCATGAATAACAAACACCTGTTCGCCATGATCGTCGCGGGTATCGGCCTGGCGTCGCAAGGCGCGTTCGCCAGCGACGGCAACATCACGTTCATCGGCAAGATCACCGACACGACCTGCCAGATCAACGGCAACGGCACCGGCAACAAGGACTTCACCGTGAAGCTGCCGACGGTACAGGCGCCCGCGCTGGGCACCGCCGATCAGACGGCGGGCCGTACGTCGTTCAATATCGCGCTCAGCAACTGCTCGCCCGCGACGGGCACGGTTCACACGTACTTCGAGCCGGGCACGACCGTCGACCTGCAAACGTACCGTCTGCTCAACGCGACAGGGACGGGCGCTGCGACCAACGTCGAACTGGAACTCCTGAACAGCAACCAGACCGTCATCAAGGTGGGTGCGACCGACGCGTCGCAGGGTGACATTCCTCAATCGATCTCGTCCGGTGCGGCAAATCTGAACTACTTCGTCCAGTACCACGCCACGGGTGGCGCCGCGACTTCCGGCACGGTGAACTCGTCGGTCATGTACTCGCTCAGCTACCAGTAAGCGCGGCAAACCAGTGCGTGCGCGTGCACGTGCGGGTGCTTTTTTGAATTCGCAGGGAATCGATCATGAAGACGGGAAAGTTCATCAAGCTGCTGCTGGCCACAGCGATGTGTGCCGTGACTGCGGCAGGCACAGCCGGGGCGCAGGCCTCCGTCGTGATCGGTGGCACGCGGATCGTCTATAACGCCAAAGAACGCGAAACGTCGGTGAGGATGTCGAACGAAGGCGACAAGCCCGCGCTGATACAGGTGTGGATCGATCGCGGCGACCCGAAGACGAGACCGGCAAACGCGGACGCGCCGTTCACCGCGACGCCGCCCGTCGCGCGAATCGAACCGCACAAAGGTCAGACCACGCGGCTGTTCTTCACGGGCGAGGCGCTTCCTCAGGACAAGGAAACCGTGTTCTGGTTGAACGTCGTCGAAGTGCCGCCCGCCCCGGACCCCGCGACGGACCCCAACACGCTGCAGCTGGCCATCCGTTCGAGTATCAAGCTGTTCTACCGTCCCGCCGGCTTGCCAGGCGCGCCGGAGCAGGCACCCGCCAGGCTGACCTGGCGTCTTCGCGCAGGCACGCAGCCTTCCATCGAGGTGACCAATCCGACACCTTACTACGTGTCGTTCTCCACGCTCGAACTTGCCAGCGGCGCAAAGTCCGCGAAGCTCGACGACGGCGTCATGGTCGCGCCGGGGGAAACGCGCCGTCTCGGTCTCAAAGGCGATATCGACGCCGATGCGCCAGCAACCGTCAAGTACCACGCGATCAGCGACTACGGCGGAATGATCGAAGGCGAAGCCGCCGTCACCGCGAAGTAGCCGTCGCCCTGGGCGCCCGTGCGCGCCCCGGGACATCTCATCCCTTTGTCTGACACGAATGAATGCCGGCGCCGGCAGGCGGCCGGCCGTCCTTTGCACGCCCCGCAGCAGGAAAATGCGACTCTCCCACGTTCCATCGAATCCCGCTTTTCTGCGGCTCCGTCCCATCGGCGCCGTCGCGCTGATGTTCGTCGTGCCGCAAGCCTTCGCGACAGGCTCGACCACGAGTCTCGCCGAGGTCAGGTTCAACAACGCGTTCCTCACCGGTCCGGACAGCACGACGCTGGACGTAGCCCGCTTCAGCAAGGGCAATCTGCTGACCCCGGGCCGCTACCGGGCCGAGACCTATGTCAACGACGCCTGGATAGGCAAGCTCGATGTCGATCTCCGCGCGGTCGACGGCAATCCGGACAACGTCCAGCCCTGCATGAACAGAGATCTTCTGGAGCGTCTTGGCGCGGACCTCGGCAGGCTGTCGGCGGAAGCTGCCGGGCGCCTCGACAGGGCAGGAGAATGTGTCACGTTGCCCGATCTGGTGCCGGGCGCAACGGCCGCGTTCGACATGGGGGATCAACGGCTCGACGTGTCATTGCCGCAGATCGCGATGACGCATGCCGCCCGGGGCTACGTCGATCCGAAGTACTGGGACGAGGGCGTGAACGCTGCGCGCGTGCAATACAACGGCAACGTCTACCGGTGGGATAGCGGCCCGCGCGCGTCGACGCAGGGTTATCTGGGTCTCGACGCCGTCATGAACATCGGTGCCTGGCGGCTGCATCATCAGGGCAATTTCAACCACGACGAGAGCGGCCGCCACTACCAGAACATGCAGACATACATGGCGCGTTCGATCGCGCCCATGCGCAGCCAGCTGCTGATTGGCGAAGCAAATACCGACGGAAGTCTGTTCGATTCGTTTGGTTTTCGCGGCGTCCAGTTGTCCAGCGACGAGCGCATGTACCCGGAATGGCAGCGCGGCTACGCACCCATCGTGCGCGGCATCGCCAACTCCAACGCGCGCGTGCAGATCAGGCAGAACGGCAACACCATCTACGAGACGACCGTGCCGCCCGGGCCGTTCGAGATCAGCGACCTGTATCCGTCGGGCTATAACGCGGATCTCGAGGTCGTCGTGACCGAGGCCGACGGCAGCGTGCATATATCGAAGATCCCCTATGCGGCTGGGGTGAACGCGCTGCGTGCCGGTTCGACGCGCCTCAGCTTCACCGTGGGCCAGTACCGTCACCCCACGCAGCGCAGTACGCCGCTGCTGGCGCAGGCGACGTTGCAGCATGGCTTCACGAACCTGTTGACGGCTTACGGCGGATTGATCGCCGCCGAAAACTATTTCTCGGGAATGCTCGGTGTCGCGCTGAATACGGACTACGGGGCACTGGGCCTCGATGTGTCCCAATCCGGCACGCACCTGCGCATGCAACCCGACCGCTACGGCCAGAGCGTGCGGCTCAGCTACAGCAAGCTGATGGAGCCGACCAACACGAGCCTCACGCTGGCCGCTTATCGCTATTCGACCAAGGGCTACCTGGACATATCGGATGCCATGGCGCTTCGCGATCTGGACGAGCGCGGCGAGGCGAGCGTCATGTCGGGCATCGTACGGGGGCGCCTGCAGCTGCAGGTCAATCAGAATCTGCCGCAGGGATTCGGCAATTTCTATGTGACGGGATCGATCCAGGATTACTGGAACCGGGGCGGACGGGATGCGCAGTTGCAGGCGGGTTACAACAACACGTACAGACGTCTGAGCTACGGCGTCTCGTTTGGCCGCCAGCTCAATGTGGGCACCAACACGTGGGACAACCGGATCATGCTCACGCTCGCCATTCCGCTCGGCACGAGTGCGCATGCGCCGCGCTCGATGACCAGCATGCAGTACGCGACAACCAGGGGGGGAACGTTGCTGCAGGAAGGCATCACGGGAACGGCGGGCGACAACTACGCGTTCACCTATGGCATCAATGCCAGCCGCAACGTCGGCAGCACGACGTCGTCATCGGTTGCTGCGAATGCGGCCTACACGTCGCCGTACGCGAGCGTGAACAGCAGCGTGTCGCGATCGCAGAACACGAATCAGATCAGCGCGGGCATGACGGGCGGCGTGCTGGCGTACGGCGGCGGCGTGGTCCTCGCGCCGAATGTGGAGAACACTGTGGCCGTCGTCGAAGCGAGGGACGCAGCCGGCGCGAAGGTCATGAATTCGCCGGGCTTGCGCCTCGATCCGTTCGGTTACGCGGTGACATCGAACCTCGCGCCGTTCTCGCGCAACCGCGTGGATCTCGATCCGATGGGCTTGCCGCTGAACGTCGAGTTGCAGTCGACGATGCAGCAAACCGCGCCGACGGCTGACGCCGTCGTCAAGCTGAGATTCGATACGCAGAACGCCGGTTGCACGGCGATCATCGAAGCAAGACTGTCCGACGGAAAGGCGCTGCCATTCGGCGCGCAAGTGTCGAGCGCAGACGGCGGGCAGCCCGGACAACGCCTGTCCCCATTCGGTTGCGTACGCCGCTCCTGTCACGACCTATTACGGCCACAGCTATACCCTGCAATTCGTGAAGGTCGCCAACGTCACGCGGGCGGGAACCGTGCAGGCCGCCGACGTCGTCAGCTTTCAGCTCGACACCGATGGAAACCCCGTCTATCTCAACTTCATCGCCACCGGGTCGATCCAGTTCATTCAAGGGGCATGTCAGACGCCGGACGTGTACGTGCGGCTCAAAGGCAAGCTCACCGATTTTCGCAACGTGGGCAGCACGGGCACGGCCGTCCCCGTGAATATCCAGCTGAACAACTGCCCGGGCGGGATGAACGGCATCAGCTATCGCATCGATCCGGTGACGAACGTCGTGAACCCGGCGCAATCGGTGGTCGATCTGGACGCAAGCTCCTCTGCTGCCGGCGTGGGCGTGCAACTGCTAACTACCGGCCTGAACCCGTTTCCGCTCAGCACGGCCACGCCGTTCACTGGCTATACGGGAGCGGGCGGCTCCTTCACGATCCCACTGATGGCTCGCTACTATCGCACCGGGGCGCTCTCGCCGGGGATCGCCAATTCTGCGATGACCTTCACGATGACGTACTACTGACGACTCGTCGAAGGCGTCGGTGGCGCCTCACCGCGCGTGCTATCGATGGCACTGAACCCGATTGCCGCCAAACAAGGTCTTGACTTAGAGTGCACTCGAAGTCCTAAGCTGGGTTCCGTCATGTCGAAAATGCTCACCATTGGTCAGGTTGCCGCGTCGAGCGGCGTTTCCACGCATACGCTGCGCTACTACGAGCAGGCGGGCTTGTTGCGCTCGATTGGCCGGACGGACGCCGGGCATCGTCTGTATTCGCCCGCCGATCTCGACTGGCTGCAGTTCGTGATGCGTCTGAAGGCGACGGGGATGTCGATCGCGGGCATGCAGGCGTTCGCCGCGCTGCGTGCCGAAGGCGATTCGACCTTCGGCGCGCGTCGCGAGATGCTGGTCGAGCATCGCGATACGGTGCTGGCGCATATCGCCGAACTGCAGGCGAACCTCGGCGCGATCACCGACAAGATCGCGTTCTACGAGGCGGCCGAACGTGCAGCGTCATCGACAGGACATGCCGACAACTCATTCGTAAAGGACTCGCAATGAATCATGCACACGACGATCGCTATGCGCGCGGCTGGGACAAACTGAAGGAAATCGACGGAACGGCGGGGGAGAAGGTGGTCGCGGCGCTCGCGCCGATTGCGCCGGATTTCGCGCGGCTGTTGATCGAGTTTCCGTTCGGCGATGTGTACAGCCGGCCGCAACTGGGTCTGCGCGCACGCGAAATCGCGACGATCGCCGCGCTGGCTGCGCTCGGCAATGCGCAGCCGCAGCTGAAGGTGCATATCGAGGCGGCGCTGAACGTCGGCTGCACGCGCGACGAGATCGTCGAGGTATTCATGCAGATGGCCGTGTATGCGGGCTTTCCGGCGGCGCTGAATGCGCTGTTCGCCGCACGCGAGGTGTTCGAGTTGCGGGATAGGGAAGAGGTGGAGGCGGCGGATTAGCAGTCCAAGGCAGTGTACGGCGGAGGATTGCATTGAATGCAACTAACCGTCTGTTGTTGCGGATCTCTCCGGGGCTGGGCGCCTGGTCCGCATGAAAGCCCAGCCTTCAGGAAGAAGAGGCGGAACGACACGACAACCCGCATTCCATCCGTCGCGATCCGCCTAAGCCGCGCTATCCGCCCGCTGTACGGCGCCTATGCGCACCGACCGCGCGCTGATTCTGCGCAGATACAAGGCGAGCCCGATGCCCGCGATCAGCAGGCTCGCCGAGTTCGCGAGCCAGAAACCGCGCGCGCCCGTGAACGATTCGGGCACCCATCCGCCGACATCGAACCCGAGAGCATAGCCGCCGCCCAATCCCACGCCCCAGAGCGCGACTGCATAGATCACCGTCGGCACGACGGCCACGCGATACGCCCGCAACACGAACGCAGACGTTATCTGCAGCGCATCGCATACGTGGTAGAAAACGACGATCAATACGAGCGGCATGGCGGCCTGCGCGACATGCGCATTCGGCGTATAGCCTGCGATGATCAACGGCCGCAGCGCGAGCACGATCACGCCGTAGCAGCACGCGATCGCCACCGCCATCGCGATGCCATGCCGTGCGAGCGTGCGCGCAGCCTCGTAGCGATGCGCGCCGAGCGCCTGCGCAACGAGCGTCGACGTCGCGATGCCGATGGACAGCGGCGTCATGTACAGCACGGCGCCGATGTTGCCCGCGATCTGATGACCCGCGAGCGTGGTCGTGCCGAAGCGCGCGATGAAGAGCGCCATGAACGTGTACGACGTGACCTCGATCAGATACGACAGCCCCATCGGCACGCCGAGTTTCAGCTGCGCGGCCTGTCGCCGCCACACGGGCCAGCAGAAGTGCCGGAAGATCGCGAACGGGCGGAACACGTCGAGCTTCGTCATCACCAGCATGCCGACGACGGCGAGCGTCCAGTTGATCAGACAGCTCGCCAGCGCCGCGCCGGGGCCGCCGAGCGCCGGCAAGCCGAACGCGCCGAAAATCAGGACCGTGTTCAGCGGCAATTTCAGCAGCAACGCGCCGATCTGCAAGATCATCACGAGCCGCGGCTGCCCGACGGCGTTGGTGAGCGAGCTATAGACGCGAAACGCGAGGCTCGCGGGCAGGCCGAACGCCACGATCTGCAGATACGACACGGTGCGCGCGCGCAACGCTTCCGGGGCGCGAGCGAGTTGCAGCAGCGGCTGAGGGAAATAGAGAATCAGAAAGCCGATCACGGCGAGGGCGGCCGCGAGCCACAGCGCCTGACGCACTTCCTCGCCGATTTCCTCGTAACGCGCCGCGCCGTATAGCTGACCGGCGATCGGCTGCAGCGCCGTCAGAATGCCCGTTAGGCCGATGTACACCGAGATGTA
The DNA here is from genome assembly GCF_037126505.1 of Paraburkholderia bengalensis. Lineage (NCBI taxonomy): Bacteria > Pseudomonadati > Pseudomonadota > Betaproteobacteria > Burkholderiales > Burkholderiaceae > Paraburkholderia > Paraburkholderia bengalensis. Next base: position 7,609 of record NZ_JACFYJ010000054.1, on the reverse strand, counting down.
GATCGATGCGCCGAGACCGAGCGCCGCGAGATCGGTCGCCGAAAACCGCCCGACCATCGCCGTGTCGATCACGCCGAACGCGATGATCGCGAGCTGTCCGATCAGCACGGGCCATGCGAGCGCCGCGATTTTCCGTACGTCGGCGAGCATGGTCAGCCGCTTTTCTTCGGACGCCAGGTGCGGCGTTTCACGGGCGGCTGCGGCCGGTCGATGCGTACGTAAAGGCGGAAGCGTTCGTCGCGGTCGGCGACGCGGCGGCCTTCCCAGACCAGCTTCCACACGAAGTTCGACATCGCGCTCGGCTCGCCGAAGTCTTGCGTGTCCTGGCGCAGGATCACGTCGCAGTCGTCATCGAACGAAAAATGCATGTCGCCGAAATAGGCGAACGTCGCAATCTGCGCGTCGCCCAGACGCACGGGGGAGATGCAGTTGTAGTCGGCGGGCAGGTGCGCGGCGATCTGCTGCGCAACGTCCTTGTAAGTCCGGCTGTAGTTGACGACGGGCAGCCACAGCGTCATCAGCAGCACCCACATCAACGTCGTGCCCGCGCTCGACAACACGACGCTGCGCCACAGCACCTTCGGATGCCGCGCGACGCGCCATTGGACCAGCGCGAACCAGCACAAGGTCACGGCCACGGCGCACACGAACGACAGGATCTTGAATTGCGGCGAAAAACCCGGCGCAAGCCGCGCGAGGTTACGCGCGAGCTGATGCGGGTAGCCCGTCATCCCCGCGAGCCACACCAGCCACACGAACGTGCCGAGCACGGTGAAGCTCAGCACGGCGAACCAGTCGATCGCGTTGATCGCGCCGCGCTTGAGCGTCGGTAGCGCGAACGCGGCGATTACGGCGAGCGCGGGCGTAAGCAGGATGAACAGCCGGTTGGACCCATGGCTTTGCAGCACGACGAGCACCAGCAGCGGCGCGATCACCGAGAGAGGAATCGCGATGTGCGGCGCGCGGCGCAGCCCGGCCCAGCTGAACCATGCCCAGATCGCGAGTGGCCATGCGGGCCAGGCGTACAGCGACAGGTTCTTGATCGCGTAGAGCAAGGTCGAGCCGTAGGGGCCCGCGAACGCGTGCAGGCTGCCGCGCATCCATTGATGGAGGAACCAGACGGCATCGTCGGGGAAGAGGGCGATCGCGGTGAGCGGCCACACGACCGACAGCGCCAGCGCGACGGGCAGACCCGCGAGCATCAACGTGCGCCAGTGCGTTTCGTGGACGATCACCATCATCGCGAAGGTGCCGATGAGCAACGCGCCGACCAGCACGGGGCTGCTCGTCAACGTCACGAGGCCGATCGCGCCGCCCCAGATCAGCGCGCCCTGCACGGGTTTGTCGATCATGCGCACGAGGCCGTAGACGAGCATCGCGATGCAGACGAACTGCGCGATCTGCGGCGTGGTTTCGTGGCCGCGCTCGGCGAGACCGAAGGTGGCGAGCAGGATCAGCAACGCGCCGTCGCCGAGCGTACGGCCGTAGTCGCGCGGCTCGGGTTCGCCGCCGAACGCATATTTGAACGGTTGCACTTCGGGGCGGCGGCCGAGCAGATAGGCCGCGTACCAGACAAACGCACAGGCGGCGCAGAACAGCAAACCGGTGAACACGCGCGACGCGTTGCTCGCATCGACGAGGGGATCGAGCACGCGGATCGCGCTCGCGCCGAGCCAGTAGCCGAGCGGCGCATCCGATGTCATGTATTTGCCGACGAGATTGGGCAGCAGCCAGTCGTGCAGCGAGCCGTTGGCCATCGTCCACATGACGCCAAAGCCGGCTGCGTCCTCGTTCTTCCACGGGTCGCGCCCGAACAGGCCGAACGACGCGTACACCACGCAGATGGTAAGCAGCATCCAGCGCGGCAGCGCGCTGGTGGCGGAGGCAGTGAGGCGAACGACAGATCTCATGCGGTGTTCGTGTGGGGCTGCGCGGTCGGCAGCCTTGAGTTATTGGTGGAGCGCAGGAGGCGTCCCGGATTCAGGCATGCGGCATTGTAGACGGGCGGCGCGCTGTGCGTCACAAGCTGGCTTTCAGGCGCGCCCGGGCGGATCCGCCTGCCGGCGCGCACGCATGGGCGGCCATGCCCGCACGTGCGACGATAGAAACCTTTCACCGACAAAAAAGGGCAGCGTAGGCTGCCCTTTTTGCATCGCGGCGGCCCGGACGAAAGTCAGGGCGCGCAGTACCACTTCGCGGGATATTATTTCGCGGCCTTGCCCGAAGCGCGGGCGCCGAACTTCTTGTTGAACTTCTCGACACGGCCCGCGGTGTCCATGATCTTTTGCTGGCCGGTGTAGAACGGGTGCGATTCCGACGACACTTCGATCTTCGCCAGCGGGTACGTCTTGCCGTTGAATTCGGCCGTTTCACGCGTCTGGATGGTCGAGCGCGTCACGAACTTGAAGTCGTTCGACATATCGACGAACAGGACTTCGCGGTAATCCGGGTGAATGCCTTCTTTCATGGTCTTTCCTTTAGTCTGGCGGTAGCCAACCCGGGAGCCGGAGAATTCCGCAACCGCGAGCCACTTGCCTAAGGTCGAAAAACGGCGATTATGCCAGAAAATCAGTCCTTTGACGAGGTTGCGGAGGTTTTTTCGCACGCTGCGGACGGCTGGCCGAGGCAGCGTCCCACGGCTTACACGGGCGGACCGGCGAGTGCGCCCGTGCGCGCCGGGTCCTGCCGGTAATAGCGCGCGAGCAGCCGGTAAAGCTCCGGATACGCTGATTCGAACTCGCGTGGCTTCACGAATAGCGCCTCGCTGCAGACGGCAAAAAATTCCGACGGATGATCAGCCGCGTAGGGGTCGATCAGGGATTCGCGCTCGAAGCGCGCCCAGCGGCGCTCGGGTACGGCGTCCACTTTCGCGCAGAACTGGTCGTACGCGTGGTCGAACACGTCGGTCCACTGCGCGGAATCGAGCGGCGCGTGCAGCTTGCGAAAAAGGGGCGGGTGGCCGTCGGCTTCGCCCGTCACCATGTCGATCTTGTGCGCGAACTCGTGGATCACGACGTTGTACGCGTCCGATCCGTCCGTCATCTGCGCGTCCTCCCACGACAGGATCACAGGGCCGCCTTCCCACGCTTCGCCGCTCGCGTCGTGCTCCACTTCATGAACCACGCCGTCTTCGTCCTCGACCGTCTTGCGGATCACGAACTCGCCAGGATAGACGATCACGCCGACCCAGCCGCGATACAGGTCGAGCCCGAGATTCAGCACGGGCAGGCAGGCCTGCACGGCGATCGCGACAGTGATCTGGTCCGTCAGCTCGAGCTCGTGCGCCGTCGAGAATTCCTTCTGCGCAAGAAAGAGGCTCGTCATCTCGCGTAGCCGCGCGAGGTCGTTGGCGGCAAGATGCGACAGAAATGGCAGGCCATCGAGCGTCGTTTGCCAGAGCGCGTCGTCGATTGCGTAGGTGCGCAGCGCGCGGTCGCGGCGCCGCGTGCCGAGCCATTGGGTGAGTTTCGAAAGCATCGCGCGGTGGTGTCGGTTCGCCTGGTTGATCGAGGCGATCTGGGTTCGAAAATTGGACCCGCAGCTTGTCGGCGCCCTCGCTCGCGAGCCGCCGTTCGACATAGTCCAGATCGTCGCGCAGTCCGGTTTTCAGCTTCTGCGCTTCCTTCAGTTCACGTTACATGGCTTCGATGCGCGTATCACGTCGGCGGCGTCATGCACGGTCAGCAGAGCAGGAGAGTCGGCGTTCGACATGCGGACGCTTCGTTGCTGCGGGACGTGAAGCATTATAGATAAACGTGTACGTGCAGATGCGCGCGCGAGCGCCGCACAGAAAAACAAAAACGCCTGCGCGAGGGCAGGCGTTTGTGAGGCGATGTGCGAGGACGTTAGCCGCCGCGACGCATCATGTCGAAGAACTCGGCGTTGTTCTTTGTCTGGCGGATCTTGTCGAGCAGAAATTCCATCGCTTCGACTTCGTCCATATCGTGGATGAACTTGCGCAGCACCCAGATCTTTTGCAGGATCTCGGGCTTGATCAGCAGTTCTTCGCGACGCGTGCCGGACTTGTTCAGGTTGATCGACGGATAGACGCGCTTTTCCGCGAGACGGCGTTCGAGGTGCACTTCCATGTTGCCCGTGCCCTTGAACTCTTCGTAGATCACGTCGTCCATGCGGCTGCCCGTTTCGATCAGCGCGGTGCCGATGATGGTCAGCGAACCGCCTTCCTCGATATTGCGCGCCGCGCCGAAGAAGCGCTTCGGACGCTGCAGCGCGTTCGCATCGACACCGCCCGTCAGCACCTTGCCCGATGCGGGCACAACCGTGTTGTAGGCGCGCGCGAGACGCGTGATCGAGTCGAGCAGAATGACCACGTCGTTCTTCATTTCGACGAGGCGCTTCGCTTTCTCGATCACCATTTCGGCGACCTGCACGTGACGCGCGGCGGGTTCGTCGAACGTCGACGCGATCACTTCGCCCGCCACCGAGCGCTGCATTTCCGTCACTTCTTCCGGACGCTCGTCGATCAGCAACACGAACAGGATCACGTCGGGATGGTTCTGCTTGATCGCATGCGCGATGTGCTGAAGCATCACGGTCTTGCCGGACTTCGGCGACGCGACGAGCAGGCCGCGCTGGCCCTTGCCGATGGGCGCGATCATGTCGATGATGCGGCCCGTGACGTTTTCCTCGCCACGCATTTCACGTTCGAGCAGCAGCACCTTGTTCGGGTGCAGCGGCGTCAGGTTCTCGAACATGATCTTGTGCTTCGAGGCTTCCGGCGGCTGGCCGTTGACCTTGTCGACCTTCACCAGCGCGAAGTAGCGCTCGCCATCTTTCGGCGTGCGGACTTCGCCTTCGATCGTGTCGCCCGTATGCAGGTTGAAGCGGCGAATCTGCGACGGCGAGATGTAAATGTCGTCCGTGCTCGCGAGATACGAGGTTTCCGGAGAGCGCAGGAAACCGAAGCCGTCAGGCAGCACTTCGAGCGTGCCGTCACCGAAGATCGTTTCGCCCGTTTTGGCGCGTTTTTTTAGAATGGCGAACATCAGTTCCTGCTTGCGCAGGCGGTTCGCACTTTCGATCTCGAGACCATTGGCCATCTCGATCAATTGGGACACGTGCAGAGTCTTAAGCTCGGATAAATGCATACGGAGAACCCGCAGGAGAAGGTGCGACCTGAAATGAAATCTGGGAGGAGAAGTGAGCGGAACCGCTCAAGGACCTACTCGTCTTTTAGACGTTTTATAGATTCTAGCATAGCACACGCCAAATCCAGCCTGCGCGGCTGGGTGGTGTCGGCGCATGATTCCTGTTGTCATTGTTGTCCAGCGACAACAGGAATCATGCGGCTCGCCCAATGCACGCGCTAATTGCGCGCCGCTGCTTCATGCGAGCCGGGCGGCGCGCAGCAAGTGCACGCACGCCGGTGTGCGGATTAAAGATTGCCGTCGAGGAACGCGGTGAGCTGCGACTTCGACAGGGCGCCGACCTTCTGCGCCGCGACCGCGCCGTTCTTGAACAGAATCAGCGTGGGGATGCCGCGTACGCCGAACTTGACGGGCGTGGACTGGTGTTCGTCGACGTTGATCTTGGCGATCTGCAGGCGATCCGCGTAGTCCTTCGCGACTTCGTCGAGGATCGGCGCGATCATCTTGCACGGGCCGCACCATTCCGCCCAGAAGTCGAGCAGCACGGGTTTGTCGGATTTGACGACGTCCTGTTCAAACGACGCGTCGCTAATATGCTTGATGTGTTCGCTCATTTGTGTGAATACCTCTTTCGGTTCGAGGCCTGCCTTGAATGCCCGCCACGATACAACAAACTCAGAAAACCTTCCGTTCGCTTTGCCACAGGTCAAACCATGAAAGCCGACGCGACGAGTATCGTGGGGACACCTTCGGGAGGGCGGACTGGCTTGGCTTTGCGGGTCACTTGAACGTCAGTTTAGCCTAAATTGCTATGCGTTGCCCGTCGTGATAGTACGCATTCCGACAGTAGGGTTTCGTGCCGCTTCAGCGTTGCCCCGGCGACTGCCGGCATATCATGAAGCGGCGCTCCTCGTGACGAACCGAATCTATGAGCGCGTGGATGAAAGACAAGAGGGAGTACGCGAGGGTCGTATATATCGAAGCAATTGACGGCTTTTATCGACTGGGCTCTCGCGCGGTGCAGCAAGCGATGTTAGAATGCGACGTGACGGGCCTCCTCGCATGGAGGTGCGGTCAACCTGGTCAGGTCGGGAACGAAGCAGCCACAGCCGTTTTCCGCCAGTGCCGAGGGTCGGGCTCGTCACCTTCCGCTTTCTCTCGTTGTCTTCTCGTCATCCTCGTCGTTTTCCCTGTATTTCAACGTGCTCGCGTCCGTCGAAGCGCGGTGTCGCCTATCGCGTGATTCGCGAAATTCAATGATCCTTCGAAGCGTTGTCGCGCCACGCGCGAGCGCACGGTCGATTCGCCTTTTCGCGTCGATGTTGCTGATACAATTTCCAGATGACCTATCAAGTTCTCGCACGCAAGTGGCGGCCGAAGGATTTCGCTTCGCTCGTCGGACAGGAGCACGTTGTGCGCGCGCTCACGCACGCGCTCGACGGTGGCCGGCTGCATCACGCCTATCTGTTCACCGGCACGCGCGGCGTCGGCAAGACGACGCTGTCGCGAATCTTCGCGAAGGCGCTCAACTGCGAAACGGGCGTGACGGCCACGCCATGCGGCGTCTGCCGCGCCTGTCGCGAGATCGATGAGGGGCGCTTCGTCGATTACATCGAAATGGACGCGGCGAGTAACCGCGGCGTCGAGGAAATGGCGGCGCTGCTCGAGCGCGCCGTGTATGCACCCGTCGACGCGCGCTTCAAGGTCTACATGATCGACGAAGTGCACATGCTGACGAACCACGCGTTCAATGCGATGTTGAAGACGCTGGAAGAGCCGCCGCCGCACGTCAAGTTCATTCTCGCCACGACCGATCCGCAGAAAATTCCCGTCACGGTGCTGTCGCGCTGTCTCCAGTTCAACCTGAAGCAGATGCCGGCGGGGCATATCGTGTCGCATCTCGAGCGCATTCTCGGCGAAGAGAACATCCCGCACGAGCCCCAGGCGCTGCGCTTGCTCGCGCGCGCCGCGGACGGGTCGATGCGTGACGCGCTGTCGCTGACCGACCAGGCCATCGCATACTCGGCCAATCAGGTCACGGAAGAAGCCGTGCGCGGCATGCTCGGCGCCCTCGATCAAAGCTATCTGATCCGTATGCTCGACGCGCTCGCTGCGGGCGACGGCGCCGCCGTGCTGTCCGTCGCGGATGAAATGGCGTTGCGCAGCCTGTCGTTCTCGACGGCGCTCCAGGATCTGGCGAGCCTGCTGCACAAGATCGCGTGGGCGCAGTTCGCGCCGTCGTCGGTGCTGGACGAATGGCCGGAAGCCGCCGATCTGCGCCGCTTCGCCGATGCGCTGAGTCCGGAGCAGGTCCAGTTGTTCTATCAGATCGCGACGATCGGCCGAAGCGAGCTGGGTCTCGCGCCGGATGAATACGCCGGTTTCACGATGACACTCCTGCGCATGCTCGCACTTCGAGCCTGCGCCGAATGGCGGCGGTGGAGCCGGGGCGCGGCCGGCTGGGCCGCCGGGCGGTGCCGGCGCCGACCAGGCGCCGGCAG
>NZ_JACFYJ010000053.1:0-58887 GCF_037126505.1 Paraburkholderia bengalensis | reverse complement strand
TGTCAAGGATTGGCGGTGTGAGCCCGCTTTCTTTTGCCTACTTTTCTTTGCGGCGGCAAAGAAAAGTAGGTGCCGCCCCGCACAGGGGCAACGCCTGCGCCGCGAGGCGCTATCGCGGATGCCAGCGCAAAGGCAAGCCCGCAACGCCAGCGTGCGCAGCAACGACCGCCATCGCGGATGCCAGCGCCAAGGCAAGCACACAACAAAAACGCCCGCGCCGCGCAGGCGCTACCGCGGATGGGCAGCGCAAAGGCAAGCCCACACCCCCAGCATGTCCAGCAAAAAACCCCTTGCCCCATTCCGACAGGAACTTGCAAATTCCCACCCGCGGCAGGGGCATCAAACGCAACCAAAAAAGCCGCGCGGCACCGCGCAAATCCAGCCCCCACCGACGACCCTGTAAAATCCCGCCCTCCGCACGGCAAGCGCACCGCGCTTGTGCGCTGCACCAACCCTCGCGCCCGGGTTTGAACCGCATTTCTGGCGTTGCAATCATCCCCGCACGCCCAAGGCGGGGCGTACCGCCTGACAGTACTTCTTGAGGAAAGCTTTGATGAAAATGAGTTGGCAAAAGATGGCCGCGCTCGCCGCATTCGCAGGCGCAATGATGGTAGCGAACGCAACGGCCGCCGAAATCAGGGAAATTCGCTTCGGCGTCGAAGCGTCGTATGCGCCGTTCGAATCGAAGTCGCCCGCAGGCGACCTGCAAGGCTTCGATATCGACATCGGCAATGCCGTCTGCGCCAAACTCAAAGCGAAGTGCGTGTGGGTCGAGAATTCGTTCGACGGCCTCATCCCCGCGCTGCAGGCCCGCAAGTTCAACGCGATCAACTCGGACATGTCGATCACCGACCAGCGCCGCGCCGTCATCGACTTCACCGATCCCATCTACGTGATTCCCAACCAGATGATCGCGAAGAAGGGCAGCGGCCTGCAGCCGACAGCGGCATCGCTGAAGGGCAAGCACGTCGGTGTGCTGCAAGGGACGATCCAGGAAACTTACGCGAAGGCGAAGTGGGCGCCCGCAGGCGTCGACGTGACGCCTTATCAGACGCAGGACCAGGTCTACGCGGACCTCGTCGCGGGTCGTCTCGATGCAGCCTTTCAGGACGCGGAAGCGGCGTCGAAGGGCTTCCTGAAGAAGCCGCAAGGCGCAGGCTTCGAATTCGCCGGTCCCGCCGTCTCCGACGAGAAGCTGCTCGGCTCCGGCGTCGGCTTCGGGCTGCGCAAGGGCGACGCTGCGCTGAAGGACGCCGTCAACCAGGCACTCAAGGAACTGAAAGCCGACGGCACGATCGACCGGCTCGCCGCGAAGTATTTCGACGTGAAGGTCGTGCTGAAGTAGTACGCATGCGATCGGGCCCGCATCGTCGCGCCCGTCCATTTGACAAACCGGCCGCCTTGCGCGGCCGTTTGTTTTTTTGCCCTTGTTTTATGGTCTTTTTTCGCTTCGGCTTGCACCCGGGCCAGATCGCCTGCGCTAAAATCGCCGCACGGGGAAACGACGGCCCGGGGCGTGCCGCATGTAACGCGCTCGCATCGGATCAAGCCGCCAGAACGACATTGAATAGACGAGGGCACGAAGCGCCACGCTTCGCGCGACTACTTGCATCAGACCGGGTGAGCGCAAAGACGCCGGCCCGGGTCGACAGGGGACCGGGAATGACCACCACCGCAGTCGCCGAAGAACGCCAGGCAAATGGCGTTCCGGGCATCGCGCAGGGCGAGTGCGCAAACGTTTCGTTTGCGCGTCAGCCCATTCTGAACCGCGACAACATGTTGTGCGCGTTCGAATTGCGGCTGTATCGGCCGCCCGTCGCGCAAGATCAGGAAACACCCTCAAACGAAGGCGAATCGCAATCGGACGCGCAGGGCAGCGAAGGGGCGGCCGTGATCCGCGCGCTGCTGGAGCCGGACGTGCGCGCCGCGCTCGCGAATCATCCCGGCTATCTGCCCGTCACGCGCGAACTGCTGTTCGACGAAGCGATCCAGCGCATCCCCGCCGAGCGCTTCATGTTCGAGCTGCCGGCCGACATTCACGCGGACGATCAACTGATCGCGCGTATCGTCGAGCTGTATGGCCGCCGCTATCGCTTCGTCATCGATAATGTCGCGCAAGCCAACGACACCTTCGCGCGTCTTCTCCCCTACGCGGACGCGGTGAAAATCAACATGGAACGCATTGCGCAGGCAATGCTGCCCAAGTTCGCGAGCGTGCTCAAATCGGCGGGCAAGCTGCTGATCGCGCAGGGCGTCGAGTCGCAAGCCGTGTACGAGCAGGCATTCGATCTCGGCTTCGACCGCTTCCAGGGCTACTATTTCGCGCATCCGCAAGGTGCCGCCGCACGCAAGGTCAGCGCGCCGCGCCACGCGCTGCTCAATCTGCTGCAACTGCTCGGCGGCGAGCCGACCGTCGCGCAGCTCGAGGCCGAGCTGAAGCTGAACCCGGTGCTCGTCATGCACCTGATGCGCCTCGCCAATTCGAGCGGCCTCGCGATGGGCCGCAAGGTCACGACGCTGCGCGAGGCGATCAATGCGACGGGCACGAACCGCATCGCGCGCTGGACGCAATTGCTGCTGTACGCGGACGGCCGCAAGGTCGCGCTCGAAGATGATCCGCTGCTGCAACTCGCCGCCACGCGCGCGCGCTTCATGGAACTCGCTGTCGAACGTCTGCCCGAAGCGGGTCGCGACGAAACCGACGCAGCGTTCCTCACGGGCGTGTTCTCGTTCGTCGACTCGGTGTTCGGCGGCTCGCTCGAACACACGCTGAACGTGCTCGTGCTGGCCAAGCCGATCCGCGATGCGATCCTGTTGCGCGAAGGGGTGCTCGGCACGTTGCTGACGGTGGTCGAAGCGCTGGAGCGCGGCGCATGGGCGGATGTCGAAGCCGCGTGTGCGCGCCTGGAAGGGTTGCAGGCAATCGATGCCGCCCAGATGGGTCTGCTGGCGGCGGCGTGGGCGGGCGTCGCCGATCGCAGCGCTGAAGCCACGGGGCTCGAGCGGATCGAAGACTGACATGCGGATGCGCGGCTCGCGCAAACGGGCCGCGCATAGCGGTTGAAGAAGAGAACAGGGCAGCGGGCGCTTCGGCGCGCACCCTTGCAGGCAAACTGCGAACCGCTAAATCATCAAAGCATTTCCACTTCGCTCACGGGCGCGTGTGCGAAGAAGCGTCCAAGCTCGCGCGCGAGTTCGTTGAGCGCCGCCATTTCCCGTTGCGAGATGCGGCGCGGCACATCGTGATGCGCCCAGTCGCCGTAGAGCAGCGCGACCGTCGATTTGTTTTCCAGCACCACGGGCAGCAGCACGAACGCATGCACGCCGGGGAACGCGCGCCGGTACCAGTCGGGCATGCGCGCATGCATCTTCGGATCGAGTGCGTTCTCGATGAAGATGCCGACCGAGTTGGCGATGGCCAGATGAAACACGTCGGGCTCGAAGGCCGTTGCGAAGCTAAGCTTGGGCAGGGGCGTTTCGATTTTCACGCCGAAACTCATCGTCGCCCGGAAAATGCCACTGCTATGGCGCACGAACACCACCGTGCGCTCGAAGCTCAGTCCGGCGAGCACCGTTTCCGAGGCCAGCGCGAGCGCGGGCGCGAGTCCGCTGTCGCTCGGCAGCGCCAGCAATTCACCGACGCCCGCGCGGATGCACGACTCGGGATCGAGCGCTTCGCGGGCGATGGCATCGGCGTTCGCGCGCAGCTCGAAAATCTCGCGCATCAGGCCATTGCGCGTTTCTTCTTCGGCCAGCGTGAGGCTCATGTCGACGAGCACGTCGGGATCGGTGTTCAGCGTGCGGCTGTAACGCTGCGCGAGTTCCGCGATGCGCACATCGCGCTGCGACTCGGGCAGATTCGGCTGCGTGAGCACGCTCGCGACTTCTGTCGAGTAGTTTGTGATCGCGCGCAGCCACTGCACCTGACGCGGCTCCGAGTCATCGAGAGGATCGAACTCGGTCATGCCGACGCGAATCATCTCGGGCAGGCGCCAGCGCGACGCCGCTTCGAGTCCGATCTCCTCGAAGCTCACGCCGAGCACCGTTTCGCACGCTTCGCTTTCGCCCATGCCCGTATCGACCTGGCGGCGAATCTGGTCCCACTCGGCGTCGAGATAGAACACCACGAGCAGCTTGCCGATCTGCCGCATCAGCGTGCAGACGACCGCCTCTTCGCCCTCACGCAGATCGCCGCGCTCGGTCAGCTTGCGCGCGACGCAGCCGGAGAGCATCGTGCGGTTCAGTTCGAGTTTCGCGTCGATGCGGCGCGGCGCGCTGTGATGAAAGTGATCGACGATCTTCAGACCGACGACGAGATGCCCGACGGCATCCATGCCGAGCACCATCAGCGCCCGCGATACCGTGGTGATGTTGCCGCCGAACGCCAGGTACATCGCCGAGTTCGCGAGACGCAGCACCTTCTGGGTCAACGCGAAGTCGGAGAGCACGATCTGCACGAGCGCGCTGAAGTCGAGGTCGTCGTTGTTCATCGCGGCCATCGTCGAGCGGAGCGACTGCTGCAGCATCGGAAAATCGCCGCGCTCGTTCATGCGTGCCCAGAGCCGGTCAAGCAGCGCAGCCTTTAGCATGAGAGTCCCGCAAAAGCCATACAAGTTCCAAGGAGTGGCACGCCGCGGCGTCGCCCGTGCGCAGTATCAACATGCGTCATGTCAGTCACGCCAGTCACGCTTCACCATGCACGTGAAGCGAGCGCGATTCGAAGCGCTGCGCGAGTTCTTCCGATGGCAGCGCCTTGCAGACGACCCAGCCCTGAATGTGGTCGCAGCCCATCTCGGTCAGCAGGTGGCGTTGTTCTTCCGTCTCGACGCCTTCGGCGACAAGCTCGAGGTCGAGCGTCTGTGCGAGCCCCACGACGGCACTGACGATCGCCTGATCGTTGCGCGAGGTTAGCAGATTCTCCACGAAGCTCCGGTCGATTTTCAGCTTCGCCAGCGGGAAGCGTTGCAGATACGCAAGGCTCGAATAGCCGGTGCCGAAATCGTCGACGGCGAAGCGGATGCCGAGGGCCGTCAGTTCTTCGAGCAGCGCGGTTGCGTGCTGCGGGTCGTGCATCAGCAGGCTTTCCGTGATCTCGAACACGACGCGATGCGGATCGATGCCCGTCAGCGCGATCGCTTCGCGCACGTTTTCCTTGAAGCGCGGATCACGGAACTGCTGCGGCGACACGTTCACCGCCACGTATTGCAGCCGGATGCCCTGCGCGTCCCAGCGGATCAGCTGCATGCACGCGGCCTTCAGCACCCAGTTGCCCAGGTAGTTGATGAGGCCGACGGATTCGGCGAGGGGGATGAACATCGACGGCGGCACGAGACCGTGCACGGGATGCTGCCAGCGGATCAGCGCCTCGACGCCGACCACGCCGCGCGTGTGGCTGCTCGTGATCGGCTGGAAGTGCAGCGAAAACTCGCCGTTGCGCACGCCGTCGTACAGATCCGATTCGAGCTTCAGACGCTCGGCGTCGGCCGGGCTGTCGTCGGGCACGTAGAACGCGAGCGTGTTGCCGCCCGCGCCTTGGCGCGCGCCAACGCGTGATCGGCCCAGCGCAGCAGCTGGCTCTCCCGCGGCGCGCCGTCGGACTCGGCGGCGTGCTGCGTGTCGGGATAGAGCGCAATGCCGACGCTCGCCGACAGATGCACCGGCTGCCGGTTGAAGGCGTACGGCTGCTGGATCGCCGTCAACAGACGCCGCGCGAGCGCTTCCGCGGCGATGGCCGTATCGGCGCGCGCGTGCACGGGCGGCAGCAGGATCGCGAATTCGTCGCTGGAAATGCGCGCGATCAGTTCGCCTTGCGTGGTCATGTTCGAGAGGCGGCGCGCGTGTCGCGCAGCATCTCGTCGCCGGCGTCGTAGCCGAGCGCCCGGTTCACGCGCTGGTAGTCGTCGAGATCGAGCAGCAGCAGGGCGGCCGATTTTCCCGCCGCGTCAGCCTTGTGCTGTGCCTGGCGCAATTCTTCGACCAGCGCGGGCACGTTGGCGAGCCCCGTCAGATGATCGTGATGCAACTGATGCTTGAGGCTCGCTTCCGTCGCGCGCCAGCTCGACACGTCGAAGCCGGCGATCGCATAGCCTTCGATACCGTCGTGGCAGTTGCGCGCGATGCGCAATTCCACGGGCACGGGGTAGGTCAGCGACTTCATCAGGTCGAGCGTGACCTTTTCGACGGCGCCGCTTTCGTCGGCGCGGCGCAGCGCGGCGTCGAGGCGCGCTGCGTCGTTCGGCGCGACCAGCTCGTGCAGCGTGACGGTTTGCAGATATTCGCGGTGGTAGCCGATGAAGCGCAGGCTTGCCTCCGAGACATACAGGAAGGTGAGATTGCGCGCCACATGCGCGAGGAAGTCGACGGCGAGCGCGGCCTGTTCGAGTCCGTGCATGACGCCCGGCGCGCCCGGCGCAACCGTTGCGCGGGCGGGCTGACGGACCGCGCGGAATCGGTCGATGGCCGTGCGCAACAAGCCCCGGCGGGCTGGGGTGACTCTGGTCGCTTCCATGTATGTGGCTGACTACCCGGTTCGTCTTGAGGCTGGACGCCCACGCGATGCCCGTCAGCCGACCGAACGGGGCAGGCGCGAGGCCATCCATCAGAACGGGATATCGACGTTCGCGGCGGAATCTTTAGTGTCGGGACATAAAAAGCGCCACAACATGTGGTAAGGATTGTGCAAGCGCCGCCCGCGCCGATGCGTCTGCGGGAGGATTCCGCTAAAGTGGCGGCGGTCGCGCTCCGTTAATCGGTTTTGATGAAGCGAGACGCACGACAGCGCACGTAAATGCCGTTTATCGAACCCAAGCAGCCGTTAAAAATGCCTGATCCGTATCAAGACCAAGACGAAGCCGGCCGGCCACAAACGTTTGCGCAACCGGACACGCAGGACGAGGGGGACGAAGCGATCTCGTCGGCGCAATTCGTGTACGTCGGGCGTCAGCCGATTCTCGACCGCGTCGGCGCATTGCACGCGTACGAGCTGCTGTTTCGCGGCAGCGCGCAGAACCACGCCGTCGTCTCCGACGACGCGCAGGCCACCGCGCAGGTCGTGGTGCGCACGATCGGCGGCATCGGCGTGCCGTCCGTGCTCGGCACGCACCGCGGCTACGTGAACATCGGCCGCGATCTGCTGTTCGACGACATCGTGCATCTGATGGAGCCCGAGCGCTTCGTGCTCGAAATCCTCGAGACGGTCAGATTCGACGCGCAGCTGATTGCCCGCATCCAGGATTTGCGGGGCGCGGGCTTTCGCATTGCGCTCGACGACGTGTGCGAGATGTCGCCGAACCTGCGGGCTGCGTTGCCGCACGCCGACATCGTCAAGATCGATTTTCTCGCCACGGACCGCACGCGGCTCGCCGACCTGGCGCAGTCGCTGCGAGGACGCGGCAAGACGTTGATCGCCGAAAAGGTCGAGACGCGCGAAGACTTCGCGATGGCGCGCGAACTCGGTTTCGATCTCTTTCAAGGCTATTTTTTCGCGCGTCCGCAGGTGCTGTCGACGCGCCGGGCGCGCTCGTCGCGCACGTCGCTGCTGCGGCTGCTCGCACTGCTCGCGCTCGATGCGGGCATCGTCGAGCTCGAAGCGGAGCTCAAGGGCAATCCGAATGTCGTGATGCAGTTGCTGCGGCTCGTCAATTCGAGCGCGTTCGGCCTGGGGCGCAATATCGCGTCGCTGCGCGAGGCGATCATCGCAACGGGCACGCGGCAGATCGCGCGCTGGGCGCAACTGCTGCTGTATGCGGGCGGCGGCGATTTGCCGTGGCGCTCCGATCCCCTCGTGCAGCTGGCGGGCACGCGCGCGCGTTTCATGGAACTCGCCGCACGCTGGATTCGTCCCAACGACGAGGCGTTCGCCGACGCCGCGTTCATGACGGGCGTGTTCTCGCTCGTGCATGTGCTCGTCGATTCGACGCCGGACGCGACGCTCGATCCTCTCGACCTGTCGCCGCTGATCCGCGATGCGATCGTCGGGCGCAAAGGGCCGATGGGCGCGCTTCTGAGTATCGCGGAAGCGGCGGGCGAGGCACAGGATGCCGCCGCGATTGCGAGCGCGCAGTCGCGCGACGAGTTCGCGGCGCTCACGCCGATGGTGCTCGCGGAACTGAATCTGTCGGCGGCCGCGTGGTTCGGCGCGCATCTGGCCGAGTGAGCGCAGCGCGCGGGATGGGCGAAGCCGTGTCGTCGGCGGACTGATAGCGGCGGCGCGGCCGCCGACGCGCAAATGTCAAACGTGGTCCAATAGCGGACGAAGGGAACGAAGGCTTGGGATCGCGATGCCGGTTTGCCGTGTGGAGCAGGGCATCGCGAGGCGTCGCACGGGCATCGTGCGCTGACGATTCGAGGACTCGACATGAAGCAAAGTATTGTGCCGTTCGCGCTGGCGGTTGTGCTGTGCGCGGGATTGTCGCTGCATGCGCCGACGGCGTCCGCCACGCTCAAGCCCGGCGACAACGCGCCCGACTTCACGACACAGGCGTCGCTGGGCGGCAAGACGTACACCTATGCGCTCGCCGATGCGTTGAAGAAAGGCCCCGTCGTGCTGTATTTCTATCCCGCCGCGTTCACGAAGGGCTGCACGATCGAGGCGCACGAGTTCGCCGAAGCCGTCGACGAATACAAGAAGTACGGCGCCACGGTGATCGGCGTGTCGCACGACAACATCGACACGCTGACGAAGTTCTCGGTCAGCGAATGCCGCAGCAAATTCCCCGTGGCGGCCGACCCCGACTCGAAGGTCATCAACGCGTACGACGCGGGCCTGCCGATGCATGCGTCGATGGCGAACCGCGTGTCGTACGTGATTGCGCCCGACGGAAAGATCATCTACGAATACACCAGCCTGTCGCCGGACAAGCACGTCGAGAATACGATGCAGGCGCTCAAGGAATGGGCCGCCACGCACAAGCAGCCCTGAGCCGTTCGGCGGACGCACACCATCAGGCAAGCGGGACGAACTGCCGCTAACAGGTGCTCCGGGTGCTATGAGCCGGGCGCCATGAACCTGAAGCCATGAACCAGGCGCCATGAGCCAGGCGCCATGAGCCAGGCGGCAGCAACACCCCGCGATGCACACGTCGCTGCCGTTTTCATTGCGCGCCGTTTGCCCTCCATGCGGCGGCGCGTGCTTCGATGATGTCGTGCCATCACAGGACACGTTGCCATGCCTATCGTCGTCGCACTATTCGTCCTGATCGCGTTGATCTATGGCGCCGTGCAGGCGTTTCACGCGCTTTCCGCCCATTTCGGACTGTCCGTGGCCATCGGTGTGGCGATACTCGCCGCGGCGCTGGTGCTGGCGGCACTCGCGTGGTGGTGGCGCCGCCACAAGGAAGTGGCCGCGAATATCCACGATGGCGACTGGACTCATGAGCTCAAGGGCGATTGGGGCAGCGTGCGGCTCGCTGCCGCCAAGCGCTTATGCGACATGGAGGTCGCGGGCGTGCGCGGCTCGTATATCTTTGCAGACTTACGAGAGGCGCAGCCCGTGCGCGACGGCGAAGGCTGGCAGGTGAAGCTCGGCGTACAGGACACGCGGCATCCCGAATGGCGCCTGCCGATGAGGTCCGAGCGCGAAGCCCGGCAGTGGTCGCGGATTTTCTTGCTGGCGATGGGGCAGAAGCTGTAAGGGTTTCGCTTCGTCCGGGTTCCATCACATCGCGGCCGGCTGCGCCCCTTTGTTGCGCCGTGCTTCCCACCGCACCCGGATTCGATCCATATACAGATAGACCACGGGCGTCGTGTAAAGCGTGAGCATCTGACTGACGATCAGTCCGCCGACGATGGCGAGCCCGAGCGGCGCGCGCAACTCCGCGCCTTCGCCGCGGCCGAACGCCAGAGGCAAGGCGCCGAGCAACGCGGCGCAGGTCGTCATCATGATCGGGCGGAAGCGCAGCAGACACGCCTGCTCGATGGCTTCCCGCGATGACAGGCCTTGCCGCGACGCGTCGATCGCAAAGTCGACCATCATGATCGCGTTCTTCTTCACGATGCCGATCAGCAAGATCACCGCAATCAGCGCGATGATGCTGAATTCCGTGTTGAAGAGCAGCAGCGCGAGCAGCGCGCCGACGCCCGCCGAGGGCAGCGTCGACAGAATCGTCAGCGGGTGAATGTAGCTCTCGTACAAAATGCCCAGCACGATATACACGGCCGCCAGCGCCGCCAGAATCAGGATGGGCTGGTCGGACATCGACTGCTGGAACGCCTGCGCCGTGCCCTGGAAGCTGCCGCGTATCGTGCCCGGCATGCCGATCTCGGCCATCGTCTGATAGATGATCTGCGTGGCTTCCGACAGCGACTTGCCAGGCGGCAGGTTGAACGAGATCGTCGATGCGACGAACTGGCTCTGGTGGTTCACGGCGAGGGGCGTATTGCCCGGCCCGAAGCTCGCGATCGCGGAAAGCGGGATCATCGTTTCTTTCGACGTCGACACGGCCGCGCCCGTCGAGGCGCTCGACTTGCCGCTCGCCGCGATCGAGTTGTTGGCCAGATTGCGCGCGGAGTCGGACGCGATGGCGGCCGCGCTCGACGCCGACGTGCCTGCCGTGCCGCCCGAAGAAGCGCTCGGGGTCGAGGTGGCCGCGGAGGTCACCGTGCCCGCCGTCGCGTTGGTGGACTGCGAGCCGCTCGCGCTGCCGCCCGACGTGCTGACCCATACCTGCTTGAGCATGTCGGGGCTCTGCCAGTACTTCGGCGCCACTTCCATCACGACGTGATACTGGTTCAACGGGTTATAGATCGTCGACACCTGGCGCTGACCGAACGCGTCGTACAGCGTGTTGTCGATCTGCGCGGGCTTGATGTTCAGGCGTGCTGCCGTCGCGCGGTCGATCGTCACCATCGCTTCGAGGCCGGCCTGCTGCTGGTCCGAGTTCACGTCGCTGAGTTCGGGGCGCTTTTGCAGCGCCTCGGTCAGCAGCGGCGCCCATTTGTACAGATCGGCGGTGGTGTCGGAGAGCAGTGTGAACTGATATTGCGCGTTCGACTGCCGGCCGCCCACGCGGATATCCTGCACCGCCTGCAGGAACGTGCGCGCGCCCGCGACGCCCGACAGCGGCCCGCGCAACTGCTGGATCACCTGATCGGCGGAAATCTTGCGCTCCGACTTCGGCTTCAGCGACACGAACATGAAGCCCGAGTTGGTCTGCCGTCCGCCCGTGAAGCCGACCACGCTGTCGACGGCGGGATTCGCCTGCACGATCTTCATCATCTCGGAGAACTTGACCTTCATCGCCTGGAACGACGTGGCCTGGTCCGCCTGGATGCCGCCGACGAGCCGCCCCGTGTCCTGCTGCGGGAAAAAGCCCTTCGGCACGATGATGTAGAGCCAGATGTTCAGGCCGATGGTTGCGAGCAGCACGACGAGAATCAGCCGCGGATGGCGCAGCGACCAGCCGAGCGTGCGCGCATAGCCGTTCTGCATCCGCTCGAAGCCGCGTTCGAGCCAGCGCGCGAAGCGGCCTTCTTCCTTCTTCTCGTGCGGCTCGAACAGCAGGCGCGAGCACATCATTGGCGTGAGCGTCAGCGACACGATCAGCGACACGCCGATCGCGAGCGACAGCGTCAGCGCGAATTCGCGGAACAGCCGCCCGACGATGCCGCCCATCAGCAAGATAGGCAGGAACACGGCGACGAGCGAGATGCTGATCGACATCACCGTGAAGCCGACTTCGCGCGCACCGACGAACGCCGCCTGCATGCGCGGCATGCCGCTTTCAATATGCCGCGCGATGTTTTCCAGCACGACGATGGCGTCGTCGACGACGAAGCCCGTCGCGATGGTCAGCGCCATCAGCGACAGGTTGTCGATCGAAAACCCGAGCAGATACATCGCCGCGAACGTGCCGATGATCGAAATGGGCACGGCGACGCTCGGAATCAGCGTTGCGCGCCAGTTGCGCAGGAACAGGAACACGACCATCACGACCAGCGCGACGGCGATCATCAGCGTGTATTGCGTGTCTTTCAGCGACGCGCGGATGGTGGTGGATCGGTCGGCCGTCGGCGTCACCTCGACGGCGGCGGGCAGCGACGCCTTCAGCTGCGGAATCATCGCCTTTACGCGGTCGATCGTCTCGATGATGTTCGCACCCGGCTGACGGTAGAGGATCACGAGCACCGAGCGCTCGTTGTTCATCAGGCCGAGATTGCGCAGGTCTTCGACGGAATCGACCACTTCGCCGACATCGGACAGATGCACGGCCGCGCCGTTGCGATACGCGATGACGAGGTCTTTGTACTGCGAGGCCTTGTTCGCCTGGTCGTTCGTGTACAGCTGAACGTGGTTCGGGCCGAATTCGATCGCACCCTTCGGACTGTTCGCATTCGCCGACGCGAGCGCCGCGCGCACGTCCTCGAGACCGATGCCGTAGTGGAACAGCGCCTGCGGCTCCAGTTCGACACGCACGGCCGGGTTCGCCGAGCCGCTCACGTCGACTTCGCCGACGCCATCCACCTGCGACAGCGACTGCTGCAGCACCGTTGCCGCCGAGTCGTACAGCTGGCCTGCCGTCATTGTCTTTGACGTGAGCGCGAGAATCAGGATCGGCGCATCGGCGGGATTGACCTTGTGATAGGTCGGGTTCTGCCGGAGGCTCGCGGGCAGGTCGGCGCGCGCCGCGTTGATCGCGGCCTGCACGTCGCGCGCGGCGCCGTCGATGTTGCGGTTCAGGCCGAACTGCATCGTGATGCGCGCCGAGCCGACCGAACTCGTCGACGTCATTTCAGTGACGTCGGCAATCGAGCCGAGATGCCGCTCGAGCGGACTGGCGACGCTCGTCGCGACCGTCTCGGGACTGGCGCCCGGCAGGCTCGCCTGGATCGAGATGGTCGGGAAATCGACCTGCGGCAACGGGGCCACGGGCAGCTTCGCGAACGCAAACAGACCCGATAGCGCAATGCCGATCGCCAGCAGCGTCGTGGCGACGGGGCGTTGAATGAAGGGGCGCGACAGATTCATCGTTTCGGCCTCTTCATTCAGACGTCGGTGTCGGCGACGGGCGGCCGGGTCGGGCCGTCGCCGTGGCCTTCACGATGAAAGCGCGCGCGCAGCCGCCGTGCGATCGAATCGAAGCCGAGATAGATCACGGGCGTTGTGAAGAGCGTCAGCAACTGGCTGACGATCAGGCCGCCCGCAATCGCGATTCCGAGCGGCCGGCGCAGTTCGGAACCGGCGCCCGTGCCGAGCATCAGCGGCAGCGCGCCGAGCAGCGCCGCCATCGTCGTCATCAGAATAGGGCGGAAGCGCAGCAGGCACGCCTGGTAAATCGCCTCGCGCGGCGGCTTGCCGTGCTCGCGCTCGGCTTCGAGCGCGAAGTCGATCATCATGATCGCGTTCTTCTTCACGATACCGATCAGCAGCACGATGCCGATGATGCCGATGATGTCGAGGTCGTGGCCGGTGAGCAGCAGCGCGAGCAGCGCGCCGACGCCCGCCGACGGCAGCGTCGAGAGAATCGTGATGGGATGCACGAAGCTCTCGTACAGCACGCCGAGCACGATGTACATCGTGACGATGGCCGCGAGGATCAGGAACAGCTCGTTCGACAGCGACGCCTGGAACGCGAGCGCCGCACCCTGGAAGCGCGTCTGGAACGACGCGGGCAGGCCGATGTCCTTCTCCGCCTGCTGGATCGCCTTCACCGCCTCGCCGAGCGACGCGCCCGGCGCGAGGTTGAACGAGACCGTCGTGGCGGGGAATTGGCTCAGGTGCGTGACGAGCAGCGGCGCGGGCCTCTCGTGGAAGCTCGCGATCGAATTGAGCGGCACCTGTCCGCCCGACGACGTCGACGACGGCAGGTAGATCGAGTTCAGCGACTCCGTGTAGTGCTGCATCTGCGGCTGCGCTTCGAGAATCACGCGGTACTGGTTCGACTGCGTGAAGATGGTCGAGATGATGCGCTGGCCGAACGCGTCGTAGAGCGCGTTGTCGACGGTGGCGGGGGTGATGCCGTAGCGTGCCGCCGACGCGCGGTCGATCTCGACATAGACCGACTGGCCGTTGTTCTGCAGGTCGGTGGCGACGTCGGCGAGCACGGGCGATTGCTGCAGGCGGTCGACCAGCTTCGGCACCCACGTCGCGAATTCGTCGATGTTCGGGTCCGTCAGCATGAACTGGTACTGCGTGGGGCTGACCGTCGAGTCGATGGTCAGATCCTGCACCGGCTGCATGTAGAGCGTCGCGCCCGGAATGTGGGCGGTGTCGCGCTGAAGCTGGCGGATCACTTCGCTCGCCGTCGCGTCGCGGTCGTCGCGCGGCTTCAGGTTGATCAGCATGCGGCCGTTGTTCAGCGTAATGTTGCTGCCGTCCACGCCGATGAACGACGTGAGGCTTTCCACGTTCGGGTTCTTCAGGATCTCGGCGGCGAGCTGCTGCTGGCGCTCGGCCATCGATGCGTACGACACCGACTGCGGCGCCTGCGTGATTGCCTGGATCACGCCCGTGTCCTGCACGGGGAAAAAGCCCTTTGGAATGAACACGTACAGCACGGCCGTCAGCACGAGCGTGAGCAACGCGACGACGAGCGTCGAGCGCTGCCGGTTCAGCACCCATTCGAGCGCGACGGCATAACGCGCGATCACCCAGTCGATGGCCGCGTGAGCCTTCGCTTCGAACCGGTGGCTTTCCTTCGGCGGCGTGTGGCGCAGGAGCTTGGCGCACATCATCGGCACGAGCGTGAGCGACACGACGGCCGAAATCACGATGGTCACCGCGAGCGTGATGGCGAATTCGTGGAACAGGCGACCGACCACGTCGCCCATGAAGAGCAGCGGAATCAGCACGGCGATCAGCGAAACCGTCAGTGAAATGATCGTGAAGCCGATCTGCTTCGAGCCCTTCAGCGCAGCTTCGAGCGGCGTATCGCCTTCCTCGACGTAGCGCGCGATGTTCTCGATCATCACGATGGCGTCGTCGACCACGAAACCGGTCGCGATGGTGAGCGCCATCAGCGACAGGTTGTCGAGCGAGAAGCCGCACAGATACATCACGGCGAGCGTGCCGATCAGCGACAGCGGCACGGAAAGGCTCGGGATGATGGTCGCGTAGATGTTGGCGAGGAACAGATACATCACCAGCACGACGAGCACGACCGACATCAGCAGTTCGAACTGCACGTCGCGCACGGATGCGCGGATGGTCGTGGTGCGGTCGGTGACGATCTGCACGTCGAGCGCGGCGGGCAGCGACTGCTGCAGCTGCGGCAGAAGCTTCTTGATGCTGTCGACCACCTGGATCACGTTTGCGCCCGGCTGGCGCTGCACGTTCAGGATGATGGCGGGCGTGCTGTCGACCCACGCGCCGAGCTTGGTGTTTTCCGCGCCGGACACGATGGTGGCGACGTCCGTCAGCATCACCGGGCGGCCGTTCTTGTACGCCACGACGGCGCTCTTGTAGGCGTCGGCGTCCGTCAACTGGTCGTTCGCGTTGATCGTGTACGCGCGCGACGGGCCGTCGAAGTTGCCCTTCGGCGTGTTCACGTTGAGGTTCGAAATGGTGGTGCGCAAATCGTCGAGGTTCAGCCCGTACGATGCGAGCGCGCGTGGATTGGCCTGAATCCGCACGGCAGGGCGCTGGCCGCCCGACAGGCTCACGAGACCGACGCCCGCCACCTGCGAGATTTTTTGCGCGAGACGCGTGTCGGCGATGTCCTGCACCTGCGTGAGCGGCAGCGTCTTCGAGGTGATCGCAAGCGTGATGATGGGGGCGTCGGCGGGATTGACCTTCGCGTAGATGGGCGGCGCGGGGAGGTCGGACGGCAGCAGGTTGCCCGCCGCGTTGATCGCCGCCTGCACTTCCTGCTCGGCGACGTCGAGCGGCAGATCGAGACTGAACTGCAGCGTGATGATCGATGAGCCAGCCGAGCTTTGCGACGACATCTGGTTCAGCGACGGCATCTGCCCGAACTGGCGCTCGAGCGGCGCCGTCACCGACGACGTCATCACATCCGGGCTCGCGCCCGGATAGAACGTCTGCACCTGGATGGTCGGATAGTCGACTTCGGGCAGCGCGGACAGCGGCAGAAAGCGCAAGGCGACGAGCCCGACCAGCATGATCGCCGCCATCAGAAGGGCGGTGCCGACCGGGCGCAGGATAAAGGCGCGGGATGGGTTCATGCGGTATCAGCCGTGCCTTATTCCGCCGACGTCTGCGACGCATGCCGGCGGCGATGCGCGCCGGATGCCGCGCCTGCCCACGATGCGCCCGATGCAGCCGATGCACCGGCAGCCCCCGACGCGCCGCGCGGACGGTCGGCCGGAATGGTGATCTTCGCGCCTTCCTTCAGGCGATCCGAACCGTCGGTCACGACGCGCTCGCCGACCTGCAGGCCGGACGCGATGCTGGTGCGCTCGCCGTCGACGGGCCCCGTCTTCACCGGGCGCACGCTCACCGTGTTGTCGGGTTTGACGACGTACACGAACGAGCCCATCGAGCCGTTGAGCACCGCCGAAGTCGGCACGATGACCGCGTTCTTCACGACATCCACGAGCAGACGCGTGTTCACGAACTGGTTCGGAAACAGCAGGCCTTCGTTGTTCTGGAACGTGGCGCGCAGTTTCACGGTGCCCGTGGTGGTGTCGATCTGGTTGTCAATGGTTTCAAGATAACCGGCTTCGAGCGACGTGGTGTTGCTGCGGTCATACGCCGTCACTGACATCTTCGCGCCCGAGCGCATGCCCTTGAGGATGGCGGGCAGGTTGTCTTCCGAGGTCGTGAAGATCACGCTGATAGGCTGCAACTGCGTGATGACGACGACGCCGTTCGTGTCGCCCGGCGTCACGTAGTTGCCGGCGTCGACCTGGCGCAGGCCGACGCGCCCCGACACGGGCGCCGTGATGCGTGCGTACGTGAGATCGAGTTTGAAGGTGTCGATGTTCGCCTGGTCGGATTTGACCTGGCCTTCGTACTGCTTGACGAGCGACGCCTGCGTATCCACCTGCTGGCTCGCGATCGAGTCTTGCGCGAGCAGCGTCTGATAGCGCTTCAGGTCGAGGCGGGCGGTTTGCAGAAGCGCCGTGTCTTTGGCCAGCGTGCCTTCAGCATTGGCAAGACTGATCTGATACGGACGCGGATCGACTTGCGCGAGCAGGTCGCCTTTCTTGACCATCTGGCCTTCCTGGAACGCGACCGTCTGCAGCGTGCCCGTCAGTTGGGTGCGCACGGTGACGTTCGCGAGCGGCGTGACGGTGCCGAGCGCGTTCAGCACGACGGGCATTTCGCCTTGCCTGGCGGTGGCGACATGCACAGGTTGCGGCGCGTTCGCGCCGCCCGGGCCGCCGGCGCCACGCCGTCCGGCACGTCCCGGCTGGGCGCCGCTCGCGCTCGCTGCCGCGCTCGCGCCTTGGGCGTTCTTGTTCCACGGATGCCAACGCACCAGCACGATGCCCGCGATCAGCACGATGGCGACGATCAACGCGATCGTGCGGCCGCGATGTCGCCTGACGGCGCCGGGCCCCGGCTCGCGCCCGGGAGGCGGGCTGGCGGGGGCGGTGTTGCGTTTGGTTTCAGGCTGCTGTTTTTGTTCGTCCATCGGTTCGATCAGGTGGCTGGGCGTGATATGAGGCAAACGTGCAGTGCGCGAGCGACGGCGACCGGCTGTGCGCTGTTCGGGTTGATCGCGCATGCCCGCGCGATGCTACGCGATGCGTCGCTCATCGGGATGACGGTGACGGGACGGCAGGCCGCGCTCGCGGCCAGACGCGATCTCGGCATGATTGACGGCTCCTCCCTGTTGGCCGTGCTTGTGCCCCGTTGCATCTTCGCGTGTGCGGCCCGGGGCGAGCGCATACCGTTGCACCGTCGCGCGAGAAGGCCGCGGCGCGCCTGGGCGCGGGAAAGCATGATGCTACGTCCCGGGCCGAGTTACAGTCCAGCGGCGTATTTTTCGGCGGATTACGACCGTTACACGGCTTTCGCGCTATTGAAAGGCGCACGTTAGCGGACGGGCAAGGGTGCGTGCCGCGGCGCGGCGGGCACGCGAGTGGCGTAACAAATGAAACGCGCGCGTCAGTCCGAACGCGCGCGTCAGTCGTCGAGCCGGCGCCCGGGCGTGCCGCCGATCTCCTGGGCGATCCGGTCGATCGTCTCGAGCAGTGCAGGGGCTGCCCGCGACACCAGCCAGTCGCGCGGACACTGATGCGACGAGCCTCCGCAGTTGACGGCATAACGCTCGCCCGCCGGACCGATGAAGCCGGCCGCGATTGCGTTGAGCCCTTCGTGCCATTCGCCCGTCGCGATCGCGAAGCCTTGCGCCTGCGTCTCGCGCATCGCCGCGTCGAGCCGGCTGCTGATGAGGCCCCACTCGTCGCCCGCTGCTGCCTGCAGGCCCGTCAGCAGGTTCTGCCGGTCGGTTTCGGAGAGTGCTGCCAGATACGCGCGACCGACGGCCGTGCGGCTCAGGTCCATCCGTGAGCCGACGTCGAGGCGCGATACGAGCACGGCCGAGCGCGGCTTGATCGCGTCGATGACGACCATGTCGAGCCGGTCGCGCACGGCCAGATGCACGGACAGCGCCGTGCGCTCGGCCAGTTCGATCAGAAACGGCCGCGAGCGCGCGCGAATGTCGAAGTTGCGCAGAAAACCGTTGCTCAGCTCCAGCACTGACGACGTCAGCACGAACCGCTCGCTGTCCGGCAGGCGAAACAGAAAGCCCGCGCTGACGAGCGTCGCGGTGATGCGGGAAACGGTCGGTTTCGGAATGCCTGTGAGTTCCGTCAGCTCGCGATTGGACAGCGGCGCGTCGGCGGCCGCGATGCGTCTGAGCACCGTGAGGCCGCGCGCGAGCGCCGTGACTTCGTCGCCGGAACCATCCTTGTCTTTGCCGGAATCGCTGGCGGGCGTGCGCGTCGATGGCTGCTTCATGTGGTTTTTATGAAACGCTATTTCAATTTTATGGGACCCGCTTCGTGAGGCAGATGCCTCTGAAGCGGCCTAAGACCCTCTCTCAGCAAGGCCTAGGTGCTTTTTTCCTACGACGATTCATTGTATTGAAAGGTAATTTTTGCGCGTTCGGCAGTCGTGAAATTTTGCTTGACTTAGTCAGCATTACCATAAAAAATGGAACTATATTTCGAAAGCATGCAGCAATAATGCCCGATTTTCAGGCCGGGCGTGGGCAATCGGGCTGCCAAAATTGACTGCATCGCCGCCGAAATCATCTCTTCAGCCGTCACGTGCGCAGCACACGTCCCGGCATCACGTACCGTCTCTCAGGTTCTAGCACGGCCCTCGGAATGGCTAGAACTTTTTGAAGGCGCCATGGCAACATGGCGCCTTTTTTTTCGTCCGTCCGTCCGGTCGGACTGTGGTCGTCGGGGCGCGGTGGGATCGCTGCCTTGCCGCATCGACTTGCGGCAAGCCGGTCGCTCGGAGAGTAGGCGGGAAGAGTGTGGTCTGCAAGTGCGTCGGTACGGCCGCGTTGGCGCGGTCGCGTGCGCAATCCACGTAAACGAAACGCGGCGGCCGTCAGGACGACGGCCGCCGGTAGCGGCGCCCAGGCCGAAATTCAGCGGGCGCCGTCTGGCTGCATCAACTGCGGAAGTGGCGCGCAGTGACGGACGATGCCGTGATCAGAGCCCGCGGTCGCGCACCGCGACGGGGTCGACAGAGGTCGACGCAGGGTCCGCCGAAGTCGACATCCAGTACGGATCGCGGTTGTAGTACTGGTGCATCTGCGTGCCCCATGTCTCGTCGGCCATCGAGGGCCAATGGTCCTTGTCGAAGCCCGGTTCGTCCTTGATGCGCTGCGCGGTGATATCGACGCGGAACACCTTCTGGTCCGTGTCGAGCGTCAGGGCGCTCCAGGGAATCGCGTGCAGGTTGCTGCCCATGCCAAGGAAACCGCCCTCCGACAGCACCGCGTACGCGACGCGTCCGCTGCGAACGTCGAGCATGATGTCCGAGATCTTGCCGACGTGTTCGCCATCGGACGAGATGACCTTGTTGCCATCGAGCGTTGCCGCTGCCATCACTTCAGGCCCCGGACCTTCGCCAACGCCACCGCCGACGATGCCTGCGCCGCCACGTGCCGGGTTCATTTTCGGGTCAAGCGTGGTCATGATTTCCTCCTTTGGATGTCCACGGGATGCATGGCGCATCCGGCGTGCCTGCCACCGCCGCGTAAGCTGCGTCGCGTTCGTGTCAACTCACCGCCGCGCGGGTGGCGTGGTTCTCGCTGCATGTCGACGCAGAGCGTGGCTGGCCGCCGATCGGAACCCCGCTTCTGTCCGCGTACGGCCATGCGAACCGCGACCCGGGAGTCAACGATACGATGGCTGTCCAGAATCTCCTCGCGCGCGAGACGGCGACGCCGCCGATGCTCGCGCCGACCACGCGCAAAAGCGTCGAATACCTGTACGCGATGACCGCACCTGGTTTGCGCATCGCGCCCGCCGATGCTGCTGCGACGACGGCCGCCGCCGCGTTCGATCCGTCGTTGCGCTGGTGTCTGCTCGAATACGGGATCGACGATGACGACATCGGTCGCGAGCCGTCGCGCTATGTGTCGTTGAGCGCGCCGAAGGCGATCGTCGAGGCGCGGCGCGCGCTTGCGGACGCGAAGTCCGTGCATCTGGACGACGTCCGCACGCTCGAACTCCAGCGTGACGATGCCGAGCAACGCTGGTCGAAAGCGTGCAGGCAAAAACTTCAAGCTCTACGTGTCAAGCTGACAGAGATGCGCACGCACGCGGCATCCGACGCGCACGAGCTTGCGTCGTCCGAACGTCAGCCCGGCAGCGCGACGGACAGCGCAACGAATCGTCACCCGAATGTGCTAGCGAATTGGCCTGCCAATTGGACCGCGAATTGGACCGCGAATTGGACCGCGAATTGGACCGCGAATTGGACCGCTCTGGCGCCGCACTATTTCATCTATCTGGCGCCCGAAGGCGCGCACACCGGCGTCGCGAATGCTGCGCAGTGGCCCGCGCCGCCGACGGCGCACTGGGGGCTGCGCGCGCGCAACCATCTCGGGCGCTGGCTGCTGGAAGACGACGTGGAAGTGGATGCGTTGGCCGTCGCGCGTTGCGGCTGGCCGCTGCCCACATATCAGCGCTGGATCCAGGGCGTCGTCGCGCTGCGCCGCAAGCCGTCGCGAGGAGAGGGCATCGTGCGCTCAGTCGATTGCGTGCTCGCGGCGGGTCACGATTTCTGTCTCGCGATGGACCTGCAGACCTTCACGACGCGCTCGCTCGCGCACGCCGGATAGCGGAAGGAAAGGGAGCGTATGGGCGCGTGATCGCACGCTCGCGTGTCGTGCTCGATTTTTGTGCAGCGGGAAGCGTATGATGGTCGTCTGCATCGGCCGATGCATCGGCCGTCATCCCGTTGCCGCTCACAAGACCCATGAAAGACGACGATCGCACGCACGAGATTGCCGCGCTGGGCGATGATGCGCACGCCGAGTCGACATTTGCCGCGCTCGCCGCGCCCCTCGTCGATGAAGCACTGGCACGCAATGCTGCCATTCACGCCGATGCTTCACCCGAATCGCTGCACCAGTTGCGCGTCGCGCTGCGGCGCCTGCGTTCGTTGTGGTGGGCGTACCGTCCGCTGCTCGACAAGGCGGAGAACACGCGGCAGCGCGCGCTGTATCGCTTTCTCGCCGACGCAGCTGGCGAGACGCGCGACTGGGACATCCTGCTGGAACTGCTGTCGGGCATCGACGGCGACGTGCCGGCCTGTCTGCGCGACGCGCGCGAGCGTGCGCTCGCGGCAAGCCGCGAGACCCTCGTCAACGCGGATATCCGCAACGTGCTGCACGATGCGTTGGCGAGCGCGGCTAAGGAATTGAACACGGCGTCCGTGCGGCACGCGTTGCCCCGATTCGCCGCGCAGCGCGTGCGCGCCGCCGAAAGGTCGCTGCGCGCGCGGATGCGCGCGGCGTCGCGCGTCAAACGACCCGACTACGAATTGCTGCACGATGTGCGCAAGGCGGGCAAGCGGGTCCGCTATCTGATCGAGTTCTTCGGTCCCGTGCTCGATGAGCGTGACCACGAGCGCGTCCTGAAGCGGTTGAAAGAGCTGCAGCAATGCTTCGGCGAACTCAACGACGTGATCGCCAGCATCGCGTTGCTGCGCGCGAACGTGCATCTGTTCGCCGACCAGTGCGCCGCGCGCGATGCGCTTGCCTATCTGAAATTGCGTCGCAAGGAGCGGCGGCGCGAGGCGGTGCGGTTGCTCGCAAAGGCCTAGCGCAAAACTGCTGCTCGCGTTTTTCGGCGCGCGGGCTTGGGACGAAACTCGGGTCGAAGTCCGCGTGAGGATTTGGCGCAGGATGTCGGCCAAGTGTCGGCCGCGCCGCAGCGACGTTCGCTGGTTGAAATGTCGTCCTAAAAACCGTATATACTGTTTATACCGTTAACGAGGAAGTGACAATGAGCACGCCACGAATCAAAGAACCTACGAAGAAGGCCTTTCATTTCCCGAAGAGCGCCAAAGAGCCGGCTGCGGAAGGGAAAAAAGCATCGGCGAAAGCAACGCGCGCGTCGAGCACGAAGCAGGCTGAAGCCGCCTCGCCCGCTGGCGCAAGCGCACCCGGGGCCGCGAAGACTGCGCCGAAGCGCACGAAAGCCGCCAGCAGCGCCGAGACGGGCGCGAGCGCGTCAAAGGTAGCGGAAAAGACCGCTCGGGCAGCATCGGCGGCGAAGGACGCGAAGGATGTGAAGGCCGGGACAGCGCCGAAGGCAGCCACGGCCGTGAAGTCGCCGTCCGTGCCTGCAGCCGTCGAAGAAAAGAAAGTTCGCGCGAAGAAGGAAAAGGAGAAGGTCGTGCGCGACAGCTTCACGATGCCGAAATCGGACTACGCGAAGATCGCTGAGCTCAAGCAGCGCTGTCTCGACGCAGGCGTCCCTGTCAAGAAGAGCGAACTGTTACGCGCGGGCTTGAACCTGCTCGCCGTGTCGCCTGCCAAGCGGCTCATCGCGGCGGTGCAGGAACTCGAAGCCGTCAAGACGGGACGGCCCGCCAAGTCGTAATGTGATCGCGCTGGCTGGGTGAGTGGTCGTCGACGCTCTTTTCGGCACGCCAGTCAGCAGCCGCTCGCGCCTTCATTCAGGGCGGCGCGCGTAACGCTCGGCGAAGGCCGCGTGCATGCCCTTGAGCAGCGCGATATAAGGACGCCCTTGCTCCGTCAGCATCCATGATGCGGCAAGCGCGTTCGTCTCAGCCCACAACCGTTCGAACTTGTCGTGCGCGATGCCGGACGGAATGCCGGACATCATCAGATCCAGAAAGTCCCTTTCGATCTCGTCGGCGCAGCGCGGCGGCCGTGCGCGCGAGTTCGTCGGGATGTCGCCCGGCTGATCGGAGGACATCGGCTTGTGCGCTAGTTCATCGATCTCAGGAACCGCCAGCGCTGGTCCATGCTGTGCAGCAGCGCGATGTACGGAAAGGCGGCGTCGCTATCGACGCACGACTGCTCGGCGTCGTTGACTTCGTTCCACAGAATCTCGAAACGCACGGCTGCTTCGGACCGGCTGAGCGGCTGCGTGAGCAATTCCGAAAACGCAAACGACAGTTCCTCGGCGGTGCGCCGAAGCGAAACAACCGATCGACGTGAGAGATATCGGTACTTCAAGTGGTCCCCGGCTGGCTTGCATCGACGGTGGCGAGAAGCGGATGCAACGATGCCGCGCGCGGTTCGATGGTGCGTGGTCGATGGTGGTCGCCATGCCCGCTGCATGTCACGGCGATCATACCGCGACGCGCCTCACACGCGACGAGCAGCGGCCATGATCTTTTGATGAACGTCGGGTGTCAGTCATCGTCGGGCGCGCTCGGTCCGCGCACACGCGCTGCACGCAAAGCTGCGTGCACGGAGCGCACGCACGAAGCCGTACGCATGAAGCCGTCGCAGGCGCTTGCCGTACGGCGTTCAGCGCGCGGCGAGAGCGACTGTCGCGATGCCGAGCAGCGTCATCACGACGGAAGCGGCCACGTGGATCGCGATTTCCGCAAGCGCCCAGTTGAGCCTCCCTTGCTGCAGATGCTGGACGACTTCCGCGGAGAAGGTCGAGAAGGTCGACAGACCGCCCATCAGCCCCGTGATGATGAAAAGCCGCCATTCGGGCGCGAGTTGCGGATTGCGTCCGAAGTACGCGACAGCCACGCCGATGATGTAGCCGGCAAGCACGTTCGACGCCAGCGTGCCTAGCGGCAGCGTCGGAAAGAGCGCGTTCAGGCGCAGACCGAGAAACCAGCGAAACAATGAACCGAGCGCGCCGCCGATACCGACGGCAAGAATAGACAGATACATGAGCAAGCCTGGAAAGCCGAGCGTCGACAAACCGGGCTGCGGAGGCGTGACGCTGCAACGTCCGCAGGTTCCGGGCGAAGCAGGCATCATCAGCCACGAGGGCGGTTAGGGAGAATGCCATCTCCGGGGCGCGCAAGTCTACCACCCGCGCGCAGGATCGTATGAAGGATAACGGCTTGCCGTGGCAGATCGCATCCAGCATTCGCCGAGGTTACACCAGATGCCGCGCGGCTGTCAGACGGCGCACCGGGGGCGCCCGCCACGCTGCAACGCGAAACGGGGCGGCGCGCCGGCCATCGGCGCGCCTTGTCAGCCGACCGTTTCGCGCTCGGGCGTCGACGTGATCTTGTGGATCGACAGGTCGGCACCGTTGAACTCGTTCTCCTGGTCGATGCGCAGGCCGACTGTCATGCGGATTACGCCGTAGACGATCGTCGCGAGCGTCGCGAACACCACGCCGCCGATCGTGCCGATCAGCTGCGCCGCCAGCGACACGCCACCGAGCCCGCCCAGCGCATGCTGCCCGAAGATCCCCGCGGCGATGCCGCCCCACGCGCCGCACAGGCCGTGCAGCGGCCAGACGCCGAGCACGTCGTCGATGCGCCAGCGGTTCTGGACGATCGTGAACATCTGGACGAACAGCACGCCCGCCACGGCACCCGTCACCAGCGCACCGAGGGGATGCATCACGTCCGAGCCGGCGCACACAGCGACCAGCCCGGCGAGCGGCCCGTTGTACGTGAAGCCGGGGTCATTGCGGCCCGCGAGCCATGCCGTCAGCGTGCCGCCGACCATCGCCATCAGCGAATTGACGGCGACGAGGCCGCTGATCTTGTCGATGGTCTGCGCGCTCATCACGTTGAAGCCGAACCAGCCGACGGCCAGCACCCACGCGCCGAGCGCGAGAAACGGAATGTTCGACGGCGGATGCGCGGCAATGCGCCCGTCGCGTGTGTAGCGGCCGTGCCGCGCGCCGAGCAGCATCACGGCGGGCAGCGCGACCCAGCCGCCGAACGCGTGCACCACGACGGAGCCCGCGAAATCGTGGAACGGCGCGCCGAGCGCGTGCGTGAGCCATGACTGGATGCCCAGGCGGTTGTTCCACACGATCCCTTCGAAGAACGGATAGATGAAGCCGACCAGCACGAAGGTCGCGAACAGTTGCGGATTGAATTTCGAGCGTTCGGCGATGCCGCCCGACACGATCGCGGGAATTGCCGCCGCGAATGTCAGCAGGAAGAAAAAGCGCACGAGCGCATAGCCGTTGTTCGCGGCGAGCATCTCGGCGCTGCCGTAGAACTGGACGCCGTAGGCGATCGTGTAGCCGATGAAGAAATAGGCGATCGTCGACACCGAAAAGTCGACGAGGATTTTCACGAGCGCGTTGACCTGGTTCTTCTTGCGGACCGTGCCGAGCTCGAGAAACGCGAAGCCTGCGTGCATCGCGAGCACCATCGCCGCGCCGAGCAGAAGGAAGAGGGTATCGGTGCCGGTTTTCAGACTGTCCATCGGGGTGAGAATCCTGCGTGCGCAAAAAGCGGGCGTTGAATGCAAGAAATGGGCCAAATGGAGGCGTTCGGGCGTCCGTCGGGTGCAAAGACGCACTGGAATGGGCTTTCCCTGTCACGGCGCTGTTTTCGTCCGCATCGAGGCGGCCTCATCGTCGGGCGGAAAAGCACCGCGAAAGTGCGTGTGCTCGGACATAGGGCATTAGGCAAGCCCAAAAACGGGCGTAAGCCTATGATCCGCCTTCCATTTCCCTACGATCAGATAACGGCGGCGCAGGGCGGCGCCACCCGCGTGCACACGTGGGCCGGCTGGCTGGCGAGCGGCACACGGGCAGGGACGGCAGCGTGGCAACCGTCTTTGTCATCGACGCGAATCGCCCACATAATGTGCCGTCCCCGGCGCGACCCGCCGGCATCCGTTTCCTCCGGCGCGCGCATGAGACTCACGACCAAAGGGCTGCTGCTGATCGCCATACCCGCCGTGTTCGAGCTTGCGCTGCTGTCGGGACTGGTCGTGGCCCAGGCCGACGCCGACGAGGCCGAGCGCTGGAGCATGCACAGCGAAGACGTGCTGCGCCAGACAGCGGACATTCTCGCCCCCGTGCTGCTCGAATCGGTGCGGCTGCGCGGCGCCGCTGTCAGCGGCACGCGCGATGTCTCGACGCCCGTCACGTTCTGGATGGACATCGACCGTCGCATCGACCGGCTCGCCGAACTGGTCGCCGACAACCCCGCGCAGGTCGAGCGCGCCGTGCAGATCCGCCACTCGGTGCAGGCTTACCGGCAATGGTCGGAGCGCGTGCAGGACCTGATTCGCTCCGGACGCCGGCACGACGTGCTGCAGCGCCTTCACGATCTGTCCGACGCCGACGTGCTCGACGGCTTTCGCGCGCAGATAACCGCGTTCCAGGGGCAGGAGCGCCAGCTCGACTCCGTGCGCTCGGCCGCGGCGGCCGCGGCGCGCGAGCGCCAGCAGTCGCTGATCGTCGCTGCCGTGGTCGGCTCGCTGGTGTTCGTGGCGATCGCATTCTGGCTGTTCGCGCGCGGCGTGCGAGGCCGCCTCGCGCGGCTGTCGGACAATGCCAGCCGGCTCGCCAGCAACGAGCCGCTTGCACCCCTCACGCCCGGCGACGACGAAATCGCGCGGCTCGATCTGACGCTGCACCTCACGAGCCGCAAGCTGCTCGAGGCGGAGCGTCAGCAGGCGCGCTTTCAGTCCGACCTTGGCCGCCACGCGGATGAGCTGGTGCAGACCAACGACACACTGCGTCAGCAGACCCAGGACAACGAGACGTTTATCTACAGCGTGTCGCACGATCTGCGCGCGCCGCTCGTCAATCTGCAGGGCTTTTCGAAGGAACTGATCCATGCGTGCGACGACCTGCGCGCAGCCGTGCGGCAGTCGTCGCTGACGGCGCAGCAGCGGCAGCACATCGAGCGGCTCATCGACGAGGAAATCGGCGAAGCGTTGCACTTTCTGCGCACGGCCGTGCTGCGGGCGTCGCACATCATCGACGCGCTGCTGCGGTTGTCGCGGGTCGGGCGCGTCGAATACCGGCGTCAGCAGGTGGATGTACGCGACATCGTGCAGCGGGTGATCGACGCGATGCAGGCGACCATACGCGAGCGCCGCGCGCGCGTGATCGTGCAGCCACTGCCGCCCGTATGGGGCGACCCGACGGCGCTCGAACAGGTCTTCGCGAATCTGATCGGCAACGCGATCAATTATCTGAGCCCGGCGCGCACGGGCATCGTCGAGATCGGCACGGCACCCGCGCCGCCCGGCGTCCAGACGCTGCGCATCTTCTATGTGAAGGACAACGGGCTGGGCATCCCGGACATCGCGATGCCGCGTCTGTTCAATGCGTTTCAGCGGCTGCACGGCAATGTTGCGGCAGGCGAGGGCATCGGACTTGCGCTCGTGCGGCGCATGGTCGAGCGGCACGGCGGCCGGGTGTGGGCGGAGTCGGCCGAAGACGTGGGGTCGACCTTCTATCTGTCGTTGCCCGATGCCGCGGCGCTGTCGCGCGACGATGCGCACGACGCCGCCGTCCCGGACGACGGCCAGGTTGCGCGCGCAGACGCGCGTTAGCGCCTTGCGCAAGCGGTGTAGCGGAAAACGTCTGCGGAAAACGTCTGCGCGAAACGTCAGGGAGCGGAGAACAGGCGGCGCGGCTTGAGCAGCTTGCGGCCGCGAATCGACCAGTAGCAGCTGGCGGCGATCAGGATCAGCGCGCCGACCAGTACGGTGCCGGGCGAGACATGCGAGGCCGAGGTGCCGGGCGCGGACAACCCGCGCCCGACGACCAGAAGCGCGGTCCAGAACGACAGCACGGCCTGCGCGAGCAGGCGCGTCCCTGTCGCGCGGCGAGCACGGTTTCTGATCGACCAGTTGGCGGGTGCGCGCGAGCAGAAGAAGGTCAACGAAATCAGCGCGACGGCGAGAATGAGCACCCAGTTAGTGAGATTCATGGCAGAGCCTTCCAAAGTGAGCCTGCGACTCTAGAAAGCCCTGCGCATCCGGAAAATCAGAGAAATCTCAATCTTGAAAGTCAATGTTCAAAGTCAACGCCACGCGTAGCGAATCCATCTGCGCGTCACGCCGCCAGACGCATCAAAGTTCGATGCGCGTGCCCAGCACGCCGAGAAACTGGCGCAGCCATTCGGGATGCGCGGGCCATGCGGGCGCCGTGACGAAGTTCCCGTCGGTGATGGCCGCGTCGACGGGGATGTCCGCATAGTCGCCGCCCGCCAGTTTCACCTCGGGCGCGCAGGCGGGATAGGCCGAGATGCGCTTGCCGCGAATCACGTCGGCGGCGGCGAGCAGCTGCGCGGCGTGACAGATCGCGGCAATCGGCTTGTTGCTTCCGGCGAACTGGCGCACGAGCTCGATGACTTTCGGATTGAGCCGCAAGTATTCCGGCGCGCGACCGCCCGCAATCGCGAGCGCATCGTATTGAGACGGCACGACGTCGTCGAAGGTCGCATTCAGCGTGAACTGATGGCCAGGCTTTTCGGTGTAGGTCTGATCGCCTTCGAAATCGTGGATCGCCGTTTTCACGCGCTCGCCCGCGCGCTTGCCGGGGCAGACGGCATCGACGCGGTGGCCGACGGCCTGCAGCGCCTGGAACGGCACCATCGTTTCGTAATCCTCGGCGAAATCGCCCGTCAGGAACAGGATCTTCTTTGCTGCCATCGCATGCCTCCAGTGGTTGAGGGACTACGTTGCATGCTGGCCAGTCTAACCCAGTCCACTCGACAGCCTCGCGACGCAACCGTCGCACGTCGCGCCGCCTGCAATCCGCATCGCATGGCACGGGCGGCGGGAAGCGGGCGGCGTGCAACAGCGTATCATTGAGACGTTTTCGCACGACGAAGCCGTTCGCACGGCTCACAGACAAGTATGAAACCCATCTCACGCCATCCGCTTATCCGCTCGTCGATCTTTGCCGCCACGCTGCTCGCGGGCCTTGCCGCGTGCCAGAAGAACGACGCATCGGCGGGCCA
This sequence comes from Paraburkholderia bengalensis, assembly GCF_037126505.1. NCBI lineage: Bacteria > Pseudomonadati > Pseudomonadota > Betaproteobacteria > Burkholderiales > Burkholderiaceae > Paraburkholderia > Paraburkholderia bengalensis. The sequence continues at coordinate 29,612 of NZ_JACFYJ010000053.1, read as the reverse complement.
GACGTCGCCGAAACTTGACGACATCGCGCAGCAGGCCAGCCAGAAGCTCGATCAGGCGGCGAGCTACGTCGGCCAGCAGGTCGACGCTGCCAAGGCCACGGCGCAGCAGAATCTCGATGCCGCTGCCTCGGGCCCGACGATCAACCTCAGTCCGGGCGATCTCGCATCGCAAGCGCAGGCCAATCTGCAGGGCGCGGCGAGCGCGACCAACGCCGCCGTCAACAAGGCGATCGGCTCGACGGGCGCCAGCCTCGAGACGGCGGGGCGCAAGCTGCAGCAGTGGTCGAGCGAGGCATCCGCGAACACGCAGTCCGCCCCGTCCGAATCCGGCGACGCCCAGAAGCAGATGGACAAGTAAGCGCCCGCTTGACCGCAGCGATAACTGTAACTATGATGATTACACATCGTCGTTGCCGACGAGGGGTGTCATGCGCGCCTGATGCGCATCGGATGACTAATCGCTGTGAATACGAGTAGCCGATTTGCCTTCGCGGTTCATGTGCTCGCCTTGCTGTCGTTTCAGGAAGGCGTGCCGCTGTCGTCCGAGATGATCGCGGGCAGCGTGAACACGAATCCCGTGCTGATCCGGCGCCTGCTCGCCATGCTCGCGGAAGCGGGCCTGACCGCGTCGCAGCTCGGCGCGGGCGGCGGCGCGCTGCTCGCGCGCGAGCCGGAAAACATCACGCTGCTGGACGTCTACCGCGCCGTCGACGACGCGCAACTGTTCGCGATACATCGCGAGACGCCCAATCCCGCGTGCATGGTCGGGCGCAACATCCAGACGGTGCTGACGGGCATCATCGGCGATGCGCAGCAGGCGCTCGAAGCGTCGCTTGCGTCGCGCACGCTGGCCGACGCGACAGCCGACGTGGTACGCGCCGAACGTGCGCGCGAGCGCAAGCGCAAGACGTCGGACGGCTGAACAGGCGAACGCAACACGGCCCGGGGCATCGCCCCGATTTTTTTAGTCATATATGTAATCAACAAAGTTACATTTAATCGAAGGGAACCTCGACATGAGCAAGACATTGAAGATCGCGCTGTTCGGCGCAACGGGCATGATCGGCTCACGCATCGCGGCGGAGGCCGCGCGGCGAGGGCATCAGGTGACGGCGTTTTCGCGCCATCCGGCACGCGTGCCCTCGGGCGTCGCGAATCTGCATGCGGCGCAGGCGGACGTGACGGATGCCGCGAGCGTCGCAGCGGGCGCGCGCGGACACGATGTCGTCGCGAGCGCCTACGCGCCGCCGATGGACAACGTCGCGCTGATCGAAGCGGCGACCCGCGCGCTCGTGGAAGGCACGCGCGCGGCGGGGATCAAGCGGCTCTTGGTCGTGGGCGGCGCAGGCTCGCTCGAAGTCGCGCCCGGCAAGCAGCTGGTCGACACTGAAGGCTTTCCCGAAGCATACAAGGCGATTGCGCTCGCGCATCGCGACGTGTTGCCGATCCTGCGCGCGGCCAGCGACCTCGACTGGACCTTCTTCGCGCCAGCGGCGCTGATCGCGCCGGGCGAGCGTACGGGCGTGTTTCGCACGGGCGCGAATGCGCTGATCGCGGATGCGCAGGGCAACAGCCGCATCTCGGCGGAAGATTACGCGACAGCCTACGTCGACGAGCTGGAGCAGGGCCGTTTCGTTCGCCAGCTCGCCACGGCCGCGTACTGAGGCGTTCGAAGCATCGTCCCGCGCGCGCGCAGCCACCGCGCGGCGCGCGGGAGCGGCTGCCGCGCCGCCGCGCAAGTGCACTAACATTCGGTTACGCATCGGGGAGCTTTCCCTCGCCGACAGCCGCTACACTTGGCGTCTCCCGATCTGTCACGGATTGCCATGAATTCATGCCTTGCGCGGCGTGAATCGCGGGCTGCGCCGTTATGCGGCGGGCTTCTGGCGATTTGCACCGTTTTTCGTTTTGTCTTTCTGATCTTTTCGCACGCCGCAGCATCGTGCCCGGCGCCTTTTCGCACGCGTTGCGCAGAGTTTGCCTATGCCGCCTGCGTCGGGTTCGCGGCCGTCGCGCTGCCCGGCGTGGCGCAGGCCGCGGGCGCCGCGAGCGGCACGCCGATGATTCCCGCGCTGCAAAGCCTGATCAACAGCGCAACGGTCTCGACTGTGGCGCCGGCCTCGGGCGCGTCGGCGGCGGACGCGGCGTCGGCGCCGTCGCCCGCGAGCCAGGCGGAGCTGACCCGATCGCTCGACAGCGTGATCAGCACGCTCGACAACGACCGGCAGCGCTCCGCGCTCGTGTCGCAGCTGAAAAAACTGCGCGAAGCGACCACCACCGTCGGGCCGCCCGCGCCCGCGCAGCCGAGCCCCGGCTTGCTCGGCGCGATCGCGGCGGGCATCGCGTCCTTCGAGAACGACGTGCATCAGGGGCGCTCGCCTTTGAACTACTGGTCCGGACGCTTCAACGCGGCGGGCAACGAGATCTACACGATCGTCACGAGCCAGGGACGCGAGCACTTCGGGCGCCTGTTGCTGAACATGATCGCCGTGCTGGCCGGCTGGGGCGCGTGCGCGGCGGGCCTGATCTACCTGCAGCGCAGGATTCACGCGCGCTTTGGCATCGTCGTGCGGCTCGATCCGAATCCGACCACGCGCGACCTGCTGATCTTCGCGCTGCGCCGCGTCGGTCCGTGGATCGTCGCGTTTCTTGCCGCGCTGATGTTCGTGCGCGCGATGCCCGATTCGCTCGGCCGCACGATCGCCATGGTGATCGCGTACGCGATCGTCGCGGGCGCGGTGTTTTCGGCCATCTGCCTGATCATGTTCTCGCTGTTCGGCTCGGGGCACCGGCGCGCTGCCGTGCGCGTGCTGATCGAGCAGGGGCGGCGCCTGCTGTTCGTGATCGGCATTTGCAGCGCGCTCGGCGATGCTGCCGTCAACTACGACGTCGCGCATGAACTCGGCACCAATCTCGCGGCGCTCGTATCGACCGTGTCGAACATGACGGCGGCCGCGCTGACGGCGTACTTCGCGCTCGCCTTCCGCCGCCCCGTTGCGCACCTGATCCGCAATCGCGGGTACGAGCAGCGCCACGATCACAAGGCCGCGACCGATGCGTTCGACGTGCTTGCTTCGCTCTGGCACGTGCCGATGCTCGTGCTGGCGACGGCCTCCGTGATCGCGACCATCGGCGGCATCGGCAGCGGCGAGAACGTGCTGCAGATTTCCGTCGTCACGGCGCTGCTGCTGGTGCTCGCGTTCTTCGTGTCGGCCATCGTGCTGCGCGTGACGCGCCCGCGCAGTGCGCGCCGCCGGCGCCGCTCGCCGTATCTGACGCGTTTGCTGCGCTTCGCGGGCACGCTGATCACGCTGTTCGTCTGGCTCGCTTACTTCGAGTTTTCCGCGCGGCTCTGGGACGTGTCGCTCGCGCGGATCATCGAGGAGAGCGTGACCGCGCGCGGCATCGCGCATGCGTTGACGGCCATCCTGATCACGGTGTTCGTGGCGTGGCTCGTGTGGATTCTGATCGATACGGCGATCCAGGAAGCCGTCAATCCGAGCGGCCCGCGCAACAAGGGCAAGAGCCCGAGCATGCGCGCGCGCACGATGCTGCCGCTCGTGCGCAACGTGCTGATGGTGACGATCCTGACAATTGCCGGCATCGTGACGGCGGCCAATCTCGGCATCAACGTGACGCCGCTGCTGGCGGGCGCGGGCGTGATCGGTCTCGCGATCGGCTTCGGCGCGCAATCGCTCGTCAGCGACCTGATTACGGGCCTGTTCATCATCATCGAGGACACGATCTCGGTCGGCGACTGGATCGACATCGACGGCGGTCACGCGGGCACCGTCGAATATCTGTCGATCCGTACCGTGCGCCTGCGCGACGGGCAGGGCGCCATCCACGCCATTCCGTTTTCGCAGATCAAGATCGTGAAGAACCTGTCGCGCGATTTCGCGTATGCCGTCTTCGAGGTGCGCGTGCCGTTTTCCGCCGACGTCGACGAGGTCACGCAGTTGATTCGCGCCGTCGGCGCGGACCTGATGGCCGATTTCCGTTACCGGCGCGAGATGCTCGGGCCCGTCGAAGTGTGGGGCCTCGACCGGTTCGATCCGAACTGGATGGTCGTCAAAGGACAGATCAAGACGCGGCCGTTGCAGCAGTGGAGCGTGGCGCGCGCGTTCAACCTGCGGGTCAAGCGCAAGATGGACGAAGCGGGTATCGAAATTCCCGTGCCGCAGATGCGCGTGCACACGTCGCGCGGCGACGAGGTAGGCGAGGCGCTCGTCGACGAAGTCGTCGCGCAGCACGCGCAGCGCGCGAAACCGCGACGGGCACCACGGCGGCCACGGCGACGCCGTTCAGGCCGAAGCACGGTGGCGCCATGCCGCCGGCACGCGACGTGTCGCACGAGCCGCGTCCGGCACCGCCGACGACAGGTCAGACGGCGTCCGTGCCGCCGCAGATTCCGACGGCAGGCGACAGCGCGAAAACGTAAAACGTACACGGGAACGCACCACGACAAAAAAGGCGTCACGCATCGCTGCGTGACGCCTTGTGTCTGATGGGGACGAGATGCTCGAGAGCCGTTCGAGAGCCTCAGGCGGGAAGGGCTGGCGCGCTGCCGGCGACGCGCACGATGTCGTTCACGTGCGTCGCGATCTGTTCGCCCGGCACGCCGTAGATGTGCAACGAGACAGCGCCCGCGTGGCTGCTGTTGCCGAGTCGATGGATGCCCTTGCGTCCTGCGCGCACGAACGATACCGCGCCCGGCTCGCGCGCCTGCTCGCGCACGGGCGCCGCGCAATCGATGTCCGCGTTCCAGTCGTAGACGGTTTCCGTCAACATGCCGTCGATCACGGCATATCCGCACCACGTATGATGCGCATGCACGGGACTGGCCTGGCCGGGCATCCACACGAGCGCGGCGATCGCGTAGCGGCCGTGGGGATCGGCGGCAAGCAGGTGGCGGCGGTAGCAGGCAGCGGCGCCTTCGCGCTGATCGTGCGTGAGCAGCGACGGGTCGGCGGCCGCTTCGGCGAGCGCCGCCCGCACGCCGCGCGCAAAGCTCGCATGCATCGACGGATCGTGCTCGTCGGCGCACGCGTCGAACGCGGCATCGAGCGCGCGCAAAGCCGCGCGACTGCGCTGACGGCGGGTATCGCGCTCGCAGCCGAGCCGGCATCGAGTAACGAAAGAGAGCGTGAAGTCAGGCTGGTTATCGGATTCATGGAAGGCTCCGCTGGCGTTATTTTTCGAAGTCGGGACTGCCCTCATTTATACCGATTTGCGCGGAGAAAGAGTTTTCATATAATTCCCTCGCTTTAACGAGAAAGAGAATAATTTTCTATCCGGATGGGAAGATGGGAATGGACATCATTGATCGGCGGCTGCTCGAACTGTTGCAGGAGGATGCCACGATGCCGATCGCGGAACTCGCGGCCCGCGTGAACCTGTCGCAGACGCCATGCTGGAAGCGGGTGCAGCGGCTCAAGGAAGCAGGCGTGATCCGCGCGCAGGTGGCGCTGTGCGATCCGCGCAAGCTGGGCGTCGGCACGACGGTGTTCGTCGCCGTGCGCACGAACCAGCACACGGAAGCCTGGGCGCAGACGTTCACGCGCGCCGTGCAAGACATTCCCGAAGTGGTCGAGGTCTACCGGATGAGCGGCGAGACGGACTATCTGCTGCGCGTCGTCGTCTCCGATATCGACGATTACGACCGCGTGTACAAGCAACTGATTCGCGCGGTGCCGCTGTATGACGTCAGCTCCAGTTTCGCAATGGAGCAGATCAAGTATTCGACGGCGTTGCCCGTTCGCGCTTCCGTGGTGGCGGAAGGGCGTTGATCCCCTCCATCGCCGATGCGTTCCGTGTGTGCGCGCCTCCTGACTGCAAGGCGCGCGCAAGGTGCTTCGGCGTAGAATGCCCGCTTTGTCGAATCCATCTGCAGGCAGAGCACGATTCATGAACGATCCGCGCAAGAAGAACCCCACGCTGGGTGTCGCAGTGTTTATCGTCGTTGTCGTGCTGCTGGTGATCGCGACGATCCTCTACAACGCGATCACCGAAAAGCGCGAGTACGAGCGCGACAATGCCGTCGATTCGACGGCGTCGGCCGCCTCGGCAGCGACAGGCGCGGCGAACGCGATCAAGGGCGCGTCGCAATAGGCTGGCAGCAAGCCCGCATCGAGCCGCCGACGGATGGGGCGCGGCAGGCGGCGCATCCGCTTGCTTTGCGCACAGCGCGGATGCGTCGCGGCTTTTCCATTCGCCGTGCGGTTTTCCACGTGTTCCGCCCTTTATTTCCCGCGTTTTCCGCGCGTCAATTTTCCGGCAGACGGATCACGCCCGCGTCCTTGCGAATCTGAAACGATGCCGCGAGCATCTGCTTGCACTGATGCGCGAGGATTTTCAGTTCGTGCACGGCGTCGGCCGAAGACTCCGCCGACCGCTCGGTCTCGACGACCATCGAATCGAGTTCCCGCCCCAACTGCCGTGATATCTCGAGCTGGTCCGAGGGTGGCGGATTGCCGGCTTCCGCTTGCGTGAGGTTGTCGCGGATCGTGCTCAGCGTGCGTTGCAGCGGTTGATGCGACGGCCCGCCCATCTGTTGCGTCGACGTGCGCAGCAACGGCGCGGCTGCCGTGATCTGGGAGGCGAGCACGTGCGAACGCACGAGCAGATCATTGAGTTCCGGCACGAACTTCTGCGCGGACTTTGGCTCGAGCATCATCCGCTGGAACGCCTGGCCGAGATTCGCGAATGCGACGTGCACGTTCTTGCGCGCAAGCCGATAGCGGTAGTCGCGATCGAGCGCGATCGCGGCGGCCGCGGCGGCGGGCGTGGGCGCCGACAGTTTCGCGGACGCCGACGGCGCGCCACCCGAAACCGAGCCGCTCGCGCCGGATGAGCCCGCTTGCGCCTTGGCAACCGCCGACAGCGCCTCGGCTGCGGCCGAGCTACTCGACGATGCGCCCGCGACCGCATGTGCCGTCGATGCCGCCATCGCATCGGCGCCGCTCGCCGCGATTTCGGCCACGGCAATAGCGGGCGCGAGGGCAGCCGCCTCCGTCAGTGCGCCGGGCGTGGTCACGACGGCCGCAGCCGGCTTGCCGCCCCACCACCAGCTTGCTTCGAGATAGCTGCGCGTGGCCGCGATCATGTCGTTGACGAGCTTGCCCATCAGCCGGTATTCCCAGTAGGGGAACAGATGGCTTGCAGCAATCGCGATCGCGCAGCCGACGACAGTATCGATCGCGCGCTCGCCGATGATATGCAGGCTGCCCGGCGCGAGCAGATGGAACAGCAGCAGCACGTAAGCCGACGTGAACACGACGCTCGCGGTGTAGTTGAACAGCAGCAGGCTGTAGCTCATCACCATGCACGCGAACATCACGATGATGAGGACGGGTGCTTCCTTCACGCTCATGATGAGCGCGACGCTGGCCGCGCAGCCGATCAGCGTGCCGACGATACGCTGCCCATTGCGCTGCTTGGTGAGCGAATAGCCGGGTTTCAGAATGATGACCGTCGTCATCACGATCCAGTAAGCGTTGGTGAGCGGCAGCAGACGCCCCAGCCAGAAGCCGATGGCGACGGCGATCGTCACGCGTAGCGCGTGGCGGAAGCTCGGCGACGCCATCGTCAGGTTCGAGAAGATCGAGCCGAACGGAACACGGCGGCTCGACACGAAGCGCGTAAGCGCCTGGTCGATGCGCAACTCGGTTTCCTTCGTGCTCTCTTCGTTCGCGAGGTTCTTGCGCATCTTGTCGATCAGACGCGTTGCGCTCCAGATGCGTCTGAACGAAGCCGAGATGGCCGAATACGCCTCCGGGTTTTTCTTGGGCAGATCTTGCTTTCGCATCAGCTCGATCTCGAACTCGATTGCGCGCAACTCGGCCTTCATGTTGATCCGGGCGCGCGGCGCCTCGTTTTGCAGCACGGCGAGGCCGATATCTTCGAGGTCGGCGGCAGCCTTGCGGATCAGGTCGCGATAGAAGATCAGCATGTCCGACGCGCCGAACGTATTGCGCACGAGCGGGTAGTCGGTATGCGCGCCGACGAACTGCTCGTGCAGATCGACGGTATGGATGAACAGGTTGAAGAGCGTGGCGCGGCGCGGCTGCAATCGCCCGCTCTTGAGCTTGGGCAGGTTGCGCAGCACGATGTCGCGCGCGGCGTCCTGCATCGCCACGGCCGCGATCTGCCTTGTGACGAGGTTGCGATAGCACTCGTCCAGATCGTTGTCGAGATCGTAGAAATCCGCGCGCGCGAGCAGATAGTCGGCGAGCGCAAACACGCTTTCGGCGAGCGCCTGCTGTTCGATCCGGTACATCATCCAGTGGCTCACGAAGGTCGACCAGTATGTGAACCACAGTCCGCCGAGCAGAATCCACGAGGCATTGATCAATGCCTGCATGGGCGTGAAGTGCTCTTCGAGCGTGACGACCATCATGAACAGTGTCGCGAAGCTGATCTGCGGCCAGCGGTTGCCGTAGACGACGATCAGCGACAGCACGAACGTGAGCGGCACGACGGTGCACCACAGTGCGATGGGATTGACGCTCGCGAGCCCGGTGGCGAGCGCGGCAAGAAAGCCGATCACGCTGCACGCGAGCATTTCGTTGTGCTTGTACTTGAGCGGGCCCGGCATATCGACGACGCATGCGCCGAGCGCGCCCGTCGCGATCGTGAAGCCGAGATCCCGGTTGTGGAAGACGATCAGGCAAAGAACGGCGGGCAGCGACACGCCCACTGCAATGCGCAAGCCGCCGTAGAAGTACTGGCTATACAGAAACTTTTTGATTTCGACTGAATAGCGCATCGACTGCCTGATGTCTCGTGTCTGCCTGTTGGTCAATAGGAGTGAAGCAGCGGCTGTTCCCAGCCCGAACTGCCGTCGAGTCTAACTGATTTGCCCCTGTCCGGACCATCTGCCGGATGGCCAGGTTATTCGACACCCAACTCGTTTGCTATGCTGTCGCTTCCTTTATTTACGTGGCCTGCGCGCGAGCGCGGCGCCCCTCGTTCGCACAGTTTCAATGCTTCAGATCGTCTATTCGAACCGATACGACGTGCTCGTCGGCGCACTGCTCGACGGGCTTGGCGAAACACCTGCCAGTCCTTGGACGGCTCAGCCCGTTATCGTGCCGAGCGCGGCCGTGCGGCGGCGGCTCGAACTCGATATCGCCGCGCGCCAGGGCGTGTGCGCGAACATCCACTTCGGCTATCTCGCGCAATGGCTGTGGACGCAGATCGGCGGTGTCATCAAGGACGTGCCGAAAAGCTCGCCGTTCGCACCGGATCGGCTCGTGTGGCGCTGTTACCGTCTGCTCGGCGACGCAGACGGGGCGCGGCCGTGGAACGCGTCGCCGCGCCTGCGCAGCTATCTCGATGCCGCCGACGCGCCGATGCGCTACGAGCTCGCGCGCCGCTTTGCGACGGTGCTCGACCACTATCTGACCTATCGTCCCGAATGGCTGCTGCAGTGGCAGAAGGGCGGCTCGATCTTCGCGGGCGGCGCAGCGGATGAGACCGGGCCGCGCCTCACGGGCGGCAACGCGGCGGCGCGCGAAGACGAGCGCTGGCAGGGCGCGCTGTGGCGCGAGCTGCTTGCCGAAGTAGCGGGCGGCTCGCATTCTGACGATGCCGCCACACCGCCCGCGTACCGCTTTCTCGACGAAATTCGCTCGCTCGATCTCGACGCGATCGCGCGGGCGCAATGGCCCGAGTCTGTCAGCGTGTTCGCGCTGCCCACCATGCCGCCGCTGCATATCGCGTTGCTGCGCGAGCTCTCGCGCTGGATCGACGTGCGCCTGTACGCGATGAACCCATGCCGCGAGTTCTGGTTCGATATCGTCAGCGTCGGTCGCATCGAAGCGCTCGACGCGGTGAACCAGCTCGACTATCAGGAAGTCGGTCATCCGCTGCTGGCCGAATGGGGCCGGCAGACGCAGGCGCAACTGCACATGCTGCATGAGCTGACGGAAAGCGCGGCATCGGGCGAGGCGTCGTATTTCGCGGAGAATGCCGCGCCTACATGGCTTGCCGCCGTGCAGAACGCAATGCTCGATCTGCGCGACGAGCGCGAGTTCGACATACCGCCGACGCAAGCCGGCATCGAAGTGCACGTGTGCCATAGCCTCGCGCGCCAGCTCGAAGTGCTGCACGACCGTCTGCTTGGCTGGTTCGACGAGTTCGACGACCTTCAACCTTCCGACGTGCTCGTTGCGCTGCCCGATCTCGGCGCCGCCGGGCCGCTGATCGACGCCGTGTTCGGCACGGCGCCCACGGGAGACACGCGGCGCATTCCCTACCGGATCACGGGTCTGCCGCCTTCGCAGGCCAACCCGGTGGCGCGCGTGATGCTCGACTGGCTGGCATTGCCCGAACGCAATGTCGGCGCGCCGGAGTTGATCGAATGGCTGCGTGTCGATGCCATTGCCGCGCGCTACGGCATCGACGCGGCCGCGCTCGAAGATATTCAGGCGTGGCTCGCAGCGGCGGGCGCACGGCGCGGACTCGCGCCCGTGCCGCAAGCCGACGGCGCGGTCCCCGTCGCGCGCCACACGTTCGCCGACGCGCTTACGCGCCTGTTCCTCGGCTACGCGATGCCCGAAGGCGGCGAGCCCGTCGACGCCTGGCTGCCTGTCGAAGGGGCGGATGGCTCTGACGCGGAACTGCTCGGGCGGCTGGCGAGTTTCGTCGACGATGTCGATGCGTTCGCGCGCCGTTGCGCCGACGACATGACACCCGCCGAGTGGACGCAACTGTTGCTCGAAGTGCTGGGCCGCTGCTTCGACGGCGGCGTTGCCTTTGCCGATAGCCTCTCGGCCGTGCGCGATGCCGTCGACACGATGAGCGAAGCGATGCGCGCGGGCGCGGGCGACCTGTCGCTGCCTGCCGCCGTCGTGCGCACGGCGCTCTCCGAAGCGCTCGATGATCCCGCACGCGGCGGCGTGCCATGGGGCAGCGTGACGTTCTCGTCGCTGACGAGTCTGCGCGGTTTGCCGTTTCGCATTGTCTGTCTGCTCGGCATGGACGACGGCGTGCTGCCGAGTCTCGCGCGCGCCGACGAGTTCGACCTGATGGCGCAGTTCGGCAAGGCAGGCGACCGGCAGCGCCGCGACGACGAACGCAATCTCTTTCTCGATCTGCTGCTGGCCGCGCAAGACCGGCTGCTGATCGCCTACACGGGCCGCAGCATTCGCGACAACGCGCCGTTGCCGCCTGCCGCGCTCGTCGACGAACTGCTCGATCATCTCGCGCGCGTGTCGTGCGAAGAAGGCGCATCGCCCTCCGAACTCGATGCCGCGCGCCGCGCGTTCATTGTCGAGCATCCGTTGCAGCCCTTCGCGTCCGATTACTTCGACGCGCAAAGCGGCTTGTTCACGTACGACGCCGAGCGCGCGGAACTGGCCGCCTTGCTCGCCGCCGCGCCGCGCGAGACAGGCACGCCTTTTTTTGCCGCGCCGCTGCCTGTCGAACCGCCCGAGCCCATCGCGTTCGACGATTTCCAGCGCTTCTGGCGGCATCCCGCGCGCGCGTTGCTGCGCGACCGTCTCGGTATCGTGTTGTCCGACGCGCAGGGCGAGTTGCTCGACATGGAGCCGTTCGAGCTCGACTTCGCGGGCCGTGACGCACTGGCCGAGCGGCTCTTGCCCACGCTGCTCAATGCCGGCTCTGACGATGAAGCGCTCGCCCGCGCGCGCCGGGTCGCGGAAGCGAGCCCCGAACTGCCGGGCGGCGCGACGGGCGCCGTGTGGCGTACGCGCGAGCTGTCGGCATTGCGCGGGCTGGCCGAGCGGGTGCGGCGCGAACTCGCGGACGGCGTCACGCGCCTGCCTTTTACGCTCGATTTCGACGCGTGCTGGCCCGACACGGGCGACATCGCGCTGTTCGGTCCGCACGACGTAGCGCTGCGCGACGCGGCGCAAGGTCCGCTGCGGCTGCAAGGCACGCTCAATCTGCTGACGCCAACGGGGCAGGTCGTGTTCCGCTACGCGCGGCCCACGGCACGCGATTACCTGTGCGCGTGGCTGTCCCATCTCGCCTATTGCGCGGCGCTGCCGAATGGCCCGCGGCGCACCGTGTGGCACGCGAGCGGCGAATCGTTCGAACTCGCGCCGGTGGAGACGCCGCTCGATCAGCTCGCGCCGCTTGCCGCGTTGTTCAGGGCGGGGCGTGCGTTTCCGCTGCGCTTCTTTCCCAAGAGCGCGTGGGCGAAGATCAGCGATAGCGATTCGGCCGCGCAAAACGCGTGGATCAGCGACCGCTTGCGCGGCGAGTCCGACGACGCTGCGTTGCGCATCGCGTTTCGCGGCGTGCCGCTGTCGCTCGACGAACCGTTCGGCGCGCTCGCGTCGCTCGTGTTCAAGCCGCTCGTCGCGCATTTGAGGACCGTGTCATGAGCGGCGCCCTTAGCACCCATGCGCTGGCAGCGCACGAACTCGATGTGTTTGCCTGTGATCTCGATGGCGTCAACCAGATCGAGGCATCGGCGGGAACGGGGAAGACCTGGAACATCTGCGCGCTCTACGTGCGGCTGTTGCTCGAGAAAAATCTAAGCGCCGATCAGATTCTTGTCGTGACGTTTACGAAGGCGGCGACGGCCGAGTTGCATGAGCGCATTCGCGGCCGTCTCGCCGAAGTGCAGCGCGCAATCGAAACGGGCGACGACGGCGGCGATCCATTCATCGCCAGGCTGTTCGAGACGACGCTCTGCGAAGCACGCGGCGTCGATCTCGAAGCGGCGGCGAAGATCGTGCGGCGCGCGCTGCGCACATTCGATCAGGCGGCGATCCACACGATTCACGCCTTCTGTCAGCGCGCGCTGCAGGAAGCGCCGTTCGCGGCCGCAATGCCGTTCGCGTTCGAGATGGAAGCGGATGACGCTGCGCTGCGCTTCGAGCTGGCCGCCGATTTCTGGCGCGAGCAGGTCGAGCCCGAAGCGGCGGCGCATCCGTCGTTTGCCGCGTGGCTCGTCGAAAGGCGCGCGGGCCCGGCGTCGCTCGACGAACAGCTGGCGCGGCGCCTGAAAAAGCCGCTTGCGCAGCTGCGCTGGGGCGAGGTCGCTGTCGATGCGGCTATCGCGCCCAGCGACATGCGCGCGCGCTTCGATGCCGCCTGCGACATGTGGCTTGCCGAGCGCGACAACGTCGTCCGTCTGCTCGAACAGACACAGGAGCGTTTGAGCAAAACCTCGCACAAGCCCGAGACCGTGAGTGCGGCAATTGCCGCCTGGAGCGACTACTTTGCGCAGGACGATTGTCACGCCGCGCCGCCCAAGGCCGCGCTGAAACTCACGGCAACGGCGCTGGCGAAGGGCACGAAGACGAAGTTCGAGCCGCCGTCGCATCCGTTCTTCGCTGTCGCGGACGATCTTGCCGCAGCCGCGCTGGCCGCCGAAGCCGGGCAGCGCGCGCGCTGGCTCGGCATCGTGCAGACATGGCTCGACTACGCCCCCAGCGAACTGGCGGCGCGCAAGCGCACGCGTCGGGTCGTCTCATTCGACGATCTGCTGTCGAACCTGCATCGCGCGCTCGCCACGCACGTGTGGCTCGCGCACGCGCTGCGCGCCCGCTATCCCGCCGCGCTGATCGACGAGTTTCAGGACACCGATCCGCTGCAGTTCGCGATCTTCAAGCGCATCTTCGCGCCCGAGGGGCCGCTCTTTCTCGTCGGCGATCCGAAGCAGGCCATCTACAGTTTTCGCGCGGCCGATCTTCACACGTATCTCGCGGCGCGCGCGCAGGCGTCGGCGCGGTACACGCTTGCTGTCAACCAGCGTTCGACGGCGCCCATCGTCGAAGCCTGCAACCGCTTTTTCGAAGCGAACCGGAAGGCGTTCGTGCTCGACGGGCTTGACTACCAGCCGGTGCGCGCGGGCGAGCGCCGACGGCCGCCATTTTCGGACGCGGCGGGCGCGGCGGGCGACTTCCGCGTGTGGACGCTGCCGCAAGGCGACGCCGCGTTGACAAAGCGCGACGCGCAGCGCGCGCAGCAGCATGCGCGGCGGAGATCGTGCGGCTCCTGCGCGGCGCGCGCGACGGCAGCGTGACGGTCGGCGACGCGCCCCTCGCACCCGGCGACATCGCCGTGCTCGTGCAGACGCACAAGCAGGGTAGTCTGATCAAGCGCGTGTTGTCCGCGTGGGGTGTGGGCAGTGTCGAACTGGCGCAGGCGTCGGTGTTCGAATCGCTCGACGCGGAGCAGATCGAGCGCGTGCTGGCTGCCGTCGATACGCCAGGCGACTTGCGCCGTCTGCGCGCCGCGCTCGCAACGGATTGGTTCGGTCTCGATGCCGCCTCGCTGTGGCGGCTGGAACAGGCCGACGACGCTGTGTCCGCTGCGGCCGTTACGGCTGCAGAAGCGCAATCGGCCGATGCGATGAGCTGGGTCGAACGTTTCTCGCGCTACCGGATCCTGTGGCACGAGCGCGGCTTCGCGCTGATGTGGCGCACGCTGATGCGCGAGCTGGGGGTCGCGCAGCGGCTCGTCGCGGGCGCGGAAGGCGAGCGCCGCCTGACCAACGTCAACCATCTCGCCGAGCTCGTGCAGGCGCGCGCCGCGATGCAGCCGGGCATTGCGCCTACGCTGCGCTGGCTCGCCGCGCAGCGCGCGGGCGGCGCGCGCGGCAGCGAAGAAGCTCAGCTGCGGCTGGAATCGGACCGCAATCTCGTGCAGATCGTCACCGTGCACAAGTCGAAAGGGCTCGAATACGCGGTCGTGTTCTGTCCGTTTCTCAACGACGGCAGCATGCGCGAGCCCCCGTCTTCGGGATTGCCCGATGCGCGCGAGTATCACGACGAGGCGGGCTCGGCCGTGCTGCACTACGGCTGCGACGACGAGCAGGCAGGCCACGCGAGCCGTCAGGCCACGCGCGAGCAGGCGGCCGAGCGCGCGCGGCTCATCTACGTCGCGCTGACGCGGGCCGTCTATCGCTGCTATCTGGTGGCGGGCACGTATCTGTCGGCACGCTCGACGAAGGAATCGGCGCGCAGCGTGTTGAACTGGCTCGTTGCGGGCAGTGGCCGCGACTTCGACGAATGGCTCGCCAAGCCGCTCGACGAGACGGCTATCTATGCGCATTGGCAAGCGCTCGCGGGCGGGCCCATGGCCGTGGTCGGATTGCCGTCCGTGGCGCATCGCGTGCCGCTCGAAACCATCGGCGATAGCGGCACTCGCCTGCGCGCGCGCGTCAACCGGCGTGCGTTGCGCGACATGTGGCGCATGGCGAGCTTCAGTTCGCTGATCGCGGCGGGCTCGCGCGGCGAAGAAGCGCCCGCAACAAGCGAAGAGGCGCGACCCGATCACGACGAACTTGCCGATATCGTCGATCTTTCGGCAGCGCCGAGCGCAAACCTGTTCGATATGGGATCGGCGCCCGTCGAACTCGCGCCCGACGACATCCTCGCGTTTCCGCGTGGTCCAGCGGCGGGCGAGTGCCTGCACCGCATGTTCGAACTGGCGGACTTCTCCGATCGCAGCACATGGCCCGAGGCGATCAGACAGGCCTTGCGCGACCGGCCCGCGCCCGCCGAACCCGAGCTCGCGCAACGGCTGCCCGCGATGATGCAGCGTCTGCTCGCCGATATCGTGAGCGCTGAACTCGTGCCGGGCATGACGCTCGCGTCGCTCGACCCGAAGCGCCGGATCAACGAGCTGGAGTTTCTGTTTCCGGCGCCGTCGCTGGACTTTCCGGCCCTGCGCGCGCTGCTTGCCGCGCATGGCTACCCTGATGTCGCGCTGGAGCCGGGTGCGCTGCGCGGCTACGTCAAGGGGTTCATCGACATGATCGTCGAACATCAGGGCCGCTTCTGGGTGATCGACTGGAAGTCGAACCACCTCGGCGACGCGCGTCACGACTATGCAGCCGCGCCGCTCGACGAAGCGATGGCGAGCCACGCGTATCACCTGCAGGCGCTGCTTTATATCGTCGCGCTGCACCGCTATCTGCGCGTGCGGCTGGCGGGGTACGACTATGAGCGGCACATCGGCGGTTATCTGTACCTGTTCGTGCGTGGCGTGCGCCCCGAGTGGTGCAGCAGCGGCCAGGCGGCGGGCGTGCACGCGCGGCGGCCCGACTTCGAACTCATCGCCGCGCTCGACGCACTGATGGACGGAGGGGCGCAATGAGCATGTTCGATCAGCCTTTGCCTGACGTCGAAGTCAACGTGCCCGCGCCCGCCGACTTCTCGACGGCGCTCGCCGAAGGCTTCGCGCGGCGCGTGAGCGCGCTGGCGAAGCGCGCCCGCGCGTCCGAAGACAGTGTGCGTTGGGCCGCGCGGGCGGCGTTCGCGGCGAGTCGCGCGACCTCCGAAGGGCATGTGTGCGTGCCGCTCGACGAACTCGCGCAGCGTTACGGCGCAACGCTTGCGCACGTGCGCGCCGCGTTGCTCACGAGCGGTGTCGCCAGCGACGGCCAGCAGCCGGCTCAGGCGCTGCGTCCGCTGATCGTCGATGCAGACGGGCGGCTCTATCTCGCGCGCTATTTCGATTACGAGCGTCGGCTCGCGCAGGCACTCGTCGGCCATGCGCGCGCCGCGCGCGGCGAGGGCGTGGCGGTTGGGCTCGACGCGCAGCGTTTGAGCGAGCGGCTGATGCGTTATTTCGGCGAACCGCGCGACGAGCAGATCGATGGCAGCGCGTGGCCGCCGTGATGGCGCTGTCCGGGCGGCTGACGGTCGTCAGCGGCGGGCCGGGGACGGGCAAGACGACGACGGTCGTCGGCGTGCTCGCGTGTCTGCTGGACACGCGCCCGGATTTGCGCATCGCGCTTGCCGCGCCAACGGGCAAGGCCGCTCAACGGATGCAGGAGGCACTGCTCGCGCGCGCCGGCTCGCTGCCGGCGGAACTTGCTGCGCGTCTGCCGCAAACGTCGTTCACGCTGCACCGGCTGCTCGGCACCGCGCCGAACGGGCGCTTCCGGCATCATCGCGACAACCCGTTGCCGTATGACGTGATCGTGATCGACGAGGCCTCGATGATCGACGTCGCGATGGCGACGCATCTGTTCGACGCACTCGCCGGCGACACGCATCTCGTGATGCTCGGCGACAAGGATCAGCTCGCGGCCGTCGAAGCGGGCGCCGTGTTCGCCGGGCTGAGCGCGCAGCCGGCGTTCACGGCGGCCGGCATCGATGCGATCGCGGCGGTGCTCGGCATCGATGCGCGCACGCTGCAGGCGGCGTTGCCCTCGGCGGATCGCGACGTGGCCGCCGATGAGCTGCCGCCATTTGCAGCCGACCTTGCCGACGACCTGTTCGGCATGCCGCAGCAAGGGCCCCGCGCGCAGCCGCCGCGCCGCGCGCCGCTTGCCGATTGCGTCGTATGGCTCGAGCGCAACTATCGGTTCGGGCTTGAGTCGGCCATTGGGCGGCTGTCGCTGGCGATCCGGCGCGGCGCGGCGCAGGACGCGCTCGACGTGCTCACCGCCGATTCCGCCGAACGCGGCGCGGCGGCATTTCATGAAGACGTGGGCGCCGCGCCCTCCGATCGCACGATCCAGCGGCTAGCCGCAGGCTTCACGCCCTATGCGGATGCGCTCGCGGTTGCGCTCGCGGCGGCGCTCGGCGAAGGTGCGCAGAGCGTGGCGGCGCACGCGCTCACGCTGTTCGAAGCGCTCAACTGCTTTCGCATCCTGTGCGCGACGCGGCTCGGTGCGCGCGGCGTCGATCAGATGAACGCGGCCATGGCGGCCCAGGTGCGTCGCGCCGCGCGCGTGCCGCTCGCCGTCGGCGCGCAATGGTTCGCCGGCCGCCCGATCATGGTCACGCGCAACGACTACGCGCTCGGCCTGTTCAATGGCGACATCGGCATTGCGCTGCCGGGCCTGGACGGCGCGCTGCGCGTGTACTTTCGCAGCGCGGACGGCAGCTTGCGCGCCGTGTCTCCCGCTGCGCTGCCGCCGCACGATACGGCGTTTGCGTTGACCGTCCACAAGTCGCAGGGCTCGGAGTTCGATCATGCCGTGCTGATGTTGCCGTCTACGTTCAGCCGTGTGCTGTCGCGCGAACTCGTGTACACGGCCGTCACGCGGGCGCGCGAGCGCGTCGAGGTGATCGGCTCGCGTCAGGTGCTGATGCGAGCGATCGCCACGCCGACACAGCGCGACTCGGGGCTCGCGGCGCGAATCGCCGAAGCGGCGCGGGAATACGAAGAGGGGGATAAAAAAGGAGGCGAAGACGGGGACGAACGGCGTTAGTTGGCCGCTGTGTTGCCCGGTGCCTGTGCTTCGGATTCTGGGTTGTGCGTCAGATCGTGCAGCGTACGCCGATACCACAGCGTCCAGATCATCAGCCCGCCGAAGATCCCGTAGCCGACGAACGGCGACACGACCAGCACGCGCTCGATGGGCCAATGCCACGCCATCCAGCCGCGCAGCGCCGTTTCGCTTGTGAGGCCCGTGCCCCAGGTAATGGTCAGCACGCGCATCGCGGCGGCGAAAGCGGGGCGCTCGCGCCACAGCATGTCGATATGGGCGGCGCCGTTGGTCATCTCGCGCGCCATGAAAGCCCGCGTCAGGTAGAAAATGGCGGGCCGACGCAGCAAGAGCGACAGCAGGAACGCAACGCCGATCGCGCCGGACGCCAGCGACTCGCGAAACAGCAGCATACGCGGATCGCCGCCCAGCGCCATCGCACCGATCGACAGCACGATGCCGAGCAGCACCGTCAGGCTGACGGCGTCGACGCGCCTGAAGCGCACCAGCTCGACGATGCTCCAGGCAAGAGGCGGCACGGCCGACGCAAGCAGTCCGCCTGTCTCGCCCCAGTATGGCTGCGCGAGACGGTACGTCACCCATGGCAGCACGAGGTTGACCACGAGTTCGAGTACCAGCGCGGGGCGCAGTTTCGTCACGATGAATGACTCACGAGCGAAAAATGTCAGTATGGGCGAGATCGGTGCCGACGGGTAGACACACGGCATGACAGCACGGGTCGAACATCCAGATGAATGCCGCATGAACTCTGATTCGAAGGAGACGCGCCAGTTCATTCGCCGCCAGTTCATTCGCCGCCCGTCATTTGCCGCCAGTCACTCGCCGCCGGTTACACTTGCCATTTGTCCGTTGCTGCACGTTCACATGACTTCACGCTATCCGATCCCGCCGAACGAAATCGAGCTGACGGCTGTGCGCGCGCAGGGCGCGGGTGGACAGAACGTCAACAAGGTGTCGAGCGCGATTCATCTGCGCTTCGACGTGCGCGCGTCGTCGCTGCCCGACGTGCTGAAGATGCGCCTGCTCGCCATCACCGACCATCGGCTGACGCGCGACGGCGTGGTCGTGATCAAGGCGCAGGAATACCGGACGCAGGAAATGAACCGCGCGGCGGCGCTCGCGCGGCTCGATGCGCTGATCGACAGCGTCAGCGTGACCCGCAAGGCGCGTGTCGCGACGCGGCCGACGCGCGCGTCGAAAGAACGGCGGCTCGAAAGCAAGGCGCGGCGCGGCGACGTCAAATCCGCGCGGCGGCGTATCGATCACGAGTGACGCCCGCGCCCACGCGTCAAACCGGGCTTGGATTGCGTACTTCCGGCAGAAAATCCACGCAGAACACGTGCGTCGCGCCGTCGCGCTCGACGGTGACGGCGGCCGTGTAGCAATCCTGGCCGTCGATCAGCGAGCAGTGCGGTCCCATCATCGCGACCCGTCCGGGCGCGGCGAGCGCATGCTTGAAATACGCGCGCCGCGACCAGTTGTTGCGCGTGTCGGGAAAGAGGGGCGCGAGCCGCGCGGGCGGAGCCGGCGTGCCGCAAGGCGTGATCGACGGCTGCAACTGTTCGCCGCGATCGCTCAGCACGAACACGCGGCGCGCGTCGGGCAGCAGGAAGACGGGCAGCGCGGCCTGCGCGAGGTCGCCCGTCTGCATGTAGAGCGAGGCACCCGCCAGCACCGCTTCCGTGAACCCCTCGAAGCCCGGCCGCTGGTAGCGCGAATGCGTGCGCCCATAGCTCTCGAACCGCTCCCACATCTGCTCGATCAACTCGGGCACGCGCGCGCTCGCCGCCTGCATCGACGCCTTGGGCTGACCGAACCAGTAACCCTGGACGAAATCGACGTCGGCCTGCATCAGCGTCATCAGTTCGTCTTCCGTTTCGACGCCTTCCGCGAGCACCAGCGTGCCCGACTGATGCAGCATGTTGATCAGATGACCGATCAGCGAGTTGTCGTTGTCGTGCCGACCCGCGCGCGCCACCAGCGAGCGGTCGAGCTTCACGATATCGGGTCTGAAACGCCACACGCGGTCGAAGTTCGAAAAGCCGGTGCCGAAGTCGTCGATGGCGATCAGGAACTCGCGCGGCTGCGATGCGGCCAGCATGCTGGCGACGGCGGACTCGTCGTCGGCCGGTTGCTCGAGCACTTCGATCACGATGCGTTCCTGAGGCAGTCCGAAATGCTCTGACAGTTCATCGATGAACGGACGCTGCGGCCAACCCGTTTCGAATACTTGCGGACGCGTGTTCAGAAACAGCCAGCCTGTCTCTATGCCTTGCGCCATGAAGTTCGCCACATGCAGGCAGCGAGCAAGACGATCGAGCGCGCGCGCGTCGGCCGTCGAGCGCGTGCCGGAAAAAAGCACGGCGGGCGAGATGGGGTGTCCGACGGGATCGAACGCGCGCAGCAACGCTTCGTAACCGACCACGCGCTGGTGCGTCACCGACACGACGGGCTGGAAGACGCTGCGCAAGGTGATGGTTCGCCACGGCGCGGCCCATCCGGCCTCGTCCTGCACCATGTGCTGCAGAAGGCCGGTGAGCGTCGTATCGTCGACGTTAGGCATGACGGCAGATTGTCCTATGCAGCGTGCGGCGCTCGCCCGGATGCAGCAAATGCCGGCGGCAGGCATGTGCGACAACGGCGCAATGGAGGTCGGGCCCGAAGGCAGTCAGATCGATGCCGTTCACGCGCGACTCCGCTCAGTGGCTCAGTGGTGCAGTTCGATGTGCCGAAATCAGTCTAGCAGTAAGTATGCAATGTGAATGTTCGGGTTATCACAGACGGGTGCATCGGGCTGTGCAAGATGGCTCGATGTTGGCGCAGATTGCCAGTGCTTTTATGGCAGTGACGTTATGCTGCTGGTTTTAAAAAAGAGGAGTGGGGCATGTCTGAAATCGCAGTCGTGGCGATCTCGGTTGCAAAGCCGGGACATGAAGAGCAATTACGCGCGGCGCTCGAAGGTATCGTCGGACCGACGCGCAAGGAACGCGGCGCGTTGCAGTACGATCTGCACCGCGACCTGCGCGAGCCGCGGCGCTTCATTTTCTTCGAGCGTTGGGAAAGCGAAGAGGCACTCGCTGCGCACGCGAAGTCGGCGCATATCGAGGCGTACAGGAAGGCGTCGGCGGAGTGGGTGGAATACGCGGAACTTCGCATCGTGTCGAAGATCGCGTAGGACGCTTCAGTCGGTTCAACCGGTTTTATCGGTCCGATCGTTCCCGTCGCGGCAATGGTCCGGTTGCGCAAGACGGGCTCGGGCGAAGCCGGGAGCCCGCCTGGCGGACACGCTCAGTGCGTCGACTGCGGCACGTCGAGAATGAGGATGATGGTCCAGTCGGCGTCGCCGTCGTGATGGTACTGGCGCTCGGCGACGATGAACGGCTGCTGCTTGCCGGACGGCCCGAGGAACAGCACGTCGCCTTCCATCGGCAGACATTCGACTGGCGGCAGCGCGAGGAACGCATCCTGATTGCCGCGCGGCATAAGTTTTTCGATCTTGCGGGATGCTGCTTCAGTCCATTCGATGTCCAGCTGGATGTTGCTCATTCTGTCCTCCGCACCAGGGGCGCACGCGGGTTGTGTCAATTGGATGGATTCGTTGGTGCGCGACTTTAGCATAACGTCGTTGCGCGCCTCGCACATGCTTTGCCAGGCATTCACCCATGTTTGCCCACACAAAAAAGCCGAGGCCGTGACAACCGGCTTCGGCTTTTCGTTTTACGCAACCTGGCGTGCGTAGAGCATGCGCGGACTGCGTTTGAACCGGCTCGCGCCGCGGGTGCTGGTGCGGTTCGCGACTGTATGTGGCGCGGCGCTTATTGGGCAGGCTCTGCCGGCTTCTTGTGATGCATCGAACCCTTGTGATGCTTCATCGGTGCGGCAGGCGCGCTTTCCATCGCCTGCTGCTTCGCCTGCAGGTCTTGCGCGCGCTGCTCGACGTCGGCGGCCTTTGCCGGGTCGGTGCTCATCATGATGCCTTGATCCTGCTGCGCGTAAGCCGCGCCCGTCAGTGCCGAGAGGGATACCAGGATTGCCAGGGACACTTTCTTCATCGTTGCCTCCGTAGAGAGTGGTTGTGGACCCGAGGATGACCTGTCCAGTGGTACGACAGTGAATTCTAGCCAGCAATGTTCAGTCCAGCGCGTCTTCTGTAACAGAATTCACATATGGTTACGTCTGGTTACATCTGTGCGCGTCGCGCAGGAAGCCGCGTGAGACAGGCGTGGCGCGCATGAAACGTATTGTGCTGCGCTTCGCCGCGCGTGTCGCGGCAAGTCAGATTTTCCCGCTGGCAATGGCCACCGATGGTCAATCGGCGCGGCACGCGCGCAAGCTGCCGCGTCCAGGTATGGATCGGATAGCTAATCAAATCAGGACCTGCGTGGCCGGGCCGGGATCAAAACCAGCCGAGCTGCCGGTAAACGTGGAACTGCACGATGCCGATCAGTTCATGCAATGCGATTTCGGCGTCGAAAAAGTTTTCCCGGCGTGGCAGCAGGCCGCGCGTCGCGCGTCGCGTGTTCGACACAACGGGCAGCGGGTTCATGCCGAAGCGATGGAAGTCCAGCAGCGCCCGCGGCATGTGATAGGCCGATGTGACCAGGATCAACGAACCGTAATATCCGTCCGGCAGAATGGCAGCGACGTTACGGGCGTTTTCGTACGTCGTGAGGCTGGTGTTCTCGAGAACGATATCGTCCCGCGGCACGGCTTCGCGCAGCAGATAGGGCAGGTAGGTGTCGGCTTCCGTCGACTCGTGCTCCTGCGGATTGCCGCCGCTTACTATCACGTGACACACGCGGCCGACCTGCTTGCAGCGCGCGTACAGGCCGGCGCTCGTCACGATGCGGGCAATCGCGTCCTTCGGCGGAACCAGCTTGCCGTCGCGGTGAATGGTGCCTGTGCCGAGCATCACGATGGCGGTGCGGGTTGCGTAGGTTGCGGGAGCAACCGTCTGGCCGCCGGGCGGCGCGCCGCGCTGGGCGAGATCGAGCAGTGGCTGGGCCAGCCAGCCGGCGCCGAGCGCCCAGAAGACCACGATGGTGAGCGCGCCGATCAGTGTGCGGGCGCTGCGCAGCAGCATAAAAGCTGCAAAAAAAAGCAGCAATAAAGTTAAGAGAATCAATTTTATTGGGGTAACGTATGGTATTCGGACATTTCCATAGGCGGACCATCGCACCGTCACGGTCGCATCGCCGCCATTGGAAGCAGAACGCTAGCACGGCGTTCACACGGGGGACCGAAATAAACGGCGGCCAATGCCTGCATTGGCGGATAAAAGCGTGAATTCTGACGCTGTCCGCGGTGCGCGTGTCGACAGACGCGCCATTGTGTCGCGAACAAATAAGTCTTGGCTGCACTTTAAGAAAGAAGTGAGATGACCACTTATTCGAACGAAGCTGTACTCGAGGCGCTGCGACGGGCGCAATACCGTCAGGTGCCGTGGGCGAAGCGCCCAGGCGTTTTTCAGTATCTCCGTTCGCTTGGCATGATGGACACCGTTCGGCAACGGACGGTGGCTCCCGCGCCGGGTTTCCATGCTCCTGTGGACATCGCGGTGCTGACCGAACGAGGCCGCTCTGAGTTTGCGCGGCTTGCGCGCGACGAGCGTTCGCTCGACTGGGACGCGCGCCGTATGCGGGATTACGTTTTCGCCGGCGCTGTAGCCGGAGAGAGGGCAGCCGCCGTCTAGGCGACCGGCTCTTGCAGGACGGGCGCCCACGAGAACAGTGGGCGCGCGCAAAACGCGTCAGTCGCGACGCGTCGAGGGCGTGTCGCCGCCAATTCCGCGTTTCAACACTTCCTTTATGCCGACGGCGCCCACAGATCCTGCGGCGGTTTTCGCGCTGCATCGCGTGTGAAAAAAAAAGCCCGTATCGCGAGGATACGGGCATACCGGAATTACTTCTGCCACGCTGTGCTTAATGGCAATGATGAGACTGGCGATACGGCCGGTGGTTCCCGATATTGCAGATCTTCGTCGATGCCGGCTCGCTCGATTCACATCGGCGGGCCGCGCCGGTGATTCGGTCGCGTTCAGTGCGCAGCCGGGCCGCGCCGCTGCGACGCTTCCTCGCGCTGCCCGTCCGGGCGCGCGCGCACGTTGCTGGCGATATCGCCGCGCAGGTCGCCGCGCGGCGTCGGCGGCGTGAAATTCTGATTGCGTGTTTCCGCCTGCTGCCAAGCCTGGAGGGTCGCCGGCTGCTCCGGCCGCCAGTTCCAGCCTTGCGGGCGTTGTTGCGCAAAGGCAGTTGCGGCAAGCAGCGCAACGACCGCGCCGCAGACACGCAGTGACATGGGCCTCATGATCGATTCCCGACAAGCCGGTCGGGGCGGGCTTGTTTGCATACTCGTACCGTATGCCGCACTGCGAAAGCGTGCTGTAAATAAGAGTAAATGGATGTTTCGTCCCGTCACGAACGATATGCGTAGCGGGTCGGCGGAAACGGGCGAAGCGCGCGCAGGCGCTAGAGTTGGGGGCGGCCCCCGGCGTTCGGGCGCGCGCAGCGTGTAACCGGCCGAAAGAACGGCGGCCGGAGGTCATTGCGACAGGCGGTTGGAGACCCGTGCGGCGCGGATGGCCATGATCCCGTCGAGTGGGCGCGTGTTACGCGTGAATCGCGCTGAACACCGCGCGAACCGCTTGACGGAACGATGCTACGCGCGAAAGGGAGAATCCGGCCGGGCTGCGACGGCCTCGGAAACGCGCCGGGCGCCCGAAGGCGCCCGGCGGCATGGGGCTTTCTGTCACGCCATCTTGACGGGCGCGCGCCAGGATTCCGGATTGGTCCAGAACGCGCCGCGCAGGCGATCGCGGCTCGGCGGTGCGGGCGGCTTGGCAGCCGTCGCGCCGATGCGACCGCGCAGCGAAATCTCGCGGCCGCTCGAACCGAGACGCTTCACAATTTCAGCCAGCGTGCCGTCGGCCTGCCATTCGTCGAAACGACGACGGCACGTCGGCGGCGACGGATAACGGCCCGGCAACTTGGACCAGCCCTCGCCCGTCGACAAAACCCACAACACGGCGTTCACTACCGCGCGAGCTTCGACGCGTGGTCGACCACGGCGTTCGCTCCGTGCCGGCTCCGCACAGAACAACGCCTCAACCAGCGCCCACTCGTTGTCTCTCAAATCGTCGAACACCATCATGTTTCACCTCAGCGAAGCTAACTCCGGTGCGCTGCCCCGCGCTGCGCACTCTTCATGCGCCCGGATCGGTTCCGGACGCCGGCGGAGAGCCGGCTCATGTCCGACGGACCGTGTTTTTTCACCAGTCCATTCGGGGCCGACTCTTGTGCAAGGGGAAATGCATGAAGCGTGCCACCTTGCTTCAAACCGCCTCGAAGCCCCGCCGGATCAAGCCGATACGGGCGCTAGCCTGGCCCGTATGAGAATCCAAAAAAGCTATCGCGCAAATCGGGACAATCACCAATCTTGTGCAATCAGGCCCGTCCCGCGTGCGTCTGCGCCTTCTTGCTGCATTGCAGCGAAAGCCCCGGATTCGTGCGCGAGCCGGTCCCGGCGCGTAAAATCGGCATCAAATGACACGATTCATGAGGGGAGTGGATGAATGTAACGCTGCGTCAACTGCGCGTGTTCATCGAGGTCGCGCGGTTGCAGAGCTTCAGCCGCGCGGGCAGCGAAATCGGGCTGACGCAGTCGGCCGTCAGCCGGTGCGTGCGCGAGCTTGAGGCGGAGATCGGCCTGAAGCTGATCGACCGCACCACGCGCGAAGTCCAGCTGACCGACGTCGGCGGCAATCTGGTGGCCAGCGTGTCGCGGTTGCTGACCGATCTCGACGACGCCTTGCGGGAAATCCGCGAAATCGGCGAACAGCGGCGCGGCAGGGTAATGGTCGCGGCGAGCCCGACCATCGCGTGCCGGTTGATGCCGAGCATCATCGCGGCGTGCGGCAGGCAGTTCCCGTACATCACGCTGGGCCTGCGCGACGACGTGCAGAGCGACGTCGTGCGCAAGGTCAAGTCCGGCGAGGTGGACTTCGGCGTGGTGATCGGCCCGCTTTCCGCCGATGACCTCGTCACGGAGCCGCTGATGACCGACTCGTTCTGTCTCGTGTCGCGCGATGACCATCCTCTTGCGGCGCGGCGCGAAGTGGCGTGGCGCGAACTGGACGGCGAGCGGCTCGTAATGCTCGACCAGGCGTCGGGTAGCCGGCCGATCATCGACGCCGCGCTGGAGTCGCACGGCGTGAGCGCGAACGTCGTGCAGGAGCTCGGCCATCCGTCGACGGTGTTCGGGCTGGTGCAGGCGGGCGTCGGCGTGAGCGTGCTGCCGTGGCTCGCGCTACCGCTGCCGGCGGATTCCGCACTGGTCGCGCGAGCGCTCGTGCCGCGCGCCGAGCGCACGGTCGAGCTGGTGCGGCGGCGCGACCGTTCGCTGTCGCCCGCGGCCGACGCCGTGTGGAATCTGATTCATCAGGTGCCGGGCCGCACCGAGGATCTGCGCTGACGCGGCTTTGCGCCGGCGCGCTTGCTGGCCCCGCGAGCTGGCCCCGCGTCCTTTCCCTTTTGCTGGGGCATTTGCCGGCGCGGTTTGCTGGATTCGCACCGTCCGCCATTTGCGGCGCGTTACACTCGCCACTTTCGACAGATCCGCCGGAACCCTCGATGCGCGAAACGGACTTGCCCCAGCCTCATTCTCTGATGCCCGACCTGGCGCCTCGCGCAACGCCCGATGCACGCGATGCCGTGCGCGCGTTGCGCCCGTCGCAGATCCGCGAAGTGGCGAATGCCGGGTTCGGCGTGCCCGACGTGCTGCCGTTCTGGTTCGGTGAATCGGATCGCGTGACGCCGCCGTTCATCCGCGATGCCGCGAGCGCGGCGCTGGCTTCGGGCGCGACGTTCTACACGCACAATCTGGGCATTGCGCCGCTGCGTGCGACGCTCGCGCGATATGTGAGCGAACTGCACGGACCGACGTCGGCGGAACACGTGGCCGTGACGAGCGCGGGCGTCAATGCGTTGATGCTGGCTGCGCAGCTGGTCGTCGGCGCAGGCGACCGCGTGGTTGCCGTGACGCCGTTATGGCCGAATCTCGTCGAGATTCCGAAAATTCTTGGCGCGCATGTCGAAACGGTGTCGCTCGTTTATGGGGCACAGGGCTGGCAGCTCGAGCTGGAACGCCTGCTCGGGGCGCTCACGCCGGACACGAAACTGCTGATGCTGAACTCGCCGAACAATCCGACCGGCTGGGTCATGACGCGCGACGATCAGCGCACCGTGCTGGAGCATTGCCGGCGGCACGGCATCTGGGTCGTCGCCGACGAAGTCTACGAGCGCCTTTACTACGCGGACGGCGCGGGGCAGCAAGCAGCGCTCAGCGCACCGTCGTTCCTCGATCTCGCCGCGCGCGACGAGCGCGTGATCTGCGTGAACTCGTTCTCCAAGGCATGGCTGATGACGGGGTGGCGCCTCGGCTGGATCGTGGCGCCCGCGTCGCTGATGGACGATCTCGGCAAGCTGGTCGAGTACAACACGTCCTGTGCGCCCGCCTTCGTGCAACAGGCGGGCATCACGGCCATCGAGCAGGGCGCGGCTTTCACGCGCGATCTGGTCGCGGATCTGAGGGCGTCGCGCGATCATCTGGTACGCGCGCTGTCTGCGCTGCGGGGCGTCGACGTGAAGGCGCCGCCGGGCGCGATGTACGTGTTCTTCGCGTTGCCGGGCGCGGCGCACAGCCTCGAGCTATGCAAGGCGCTGGTGCGCGAGGCCGGGCTCGGGCTTGCGCCCGGCAGCGCGTTCGGGCCGGAGGGCGAGGGCTTCGTGCGCTGGTGCTATGCATGCGATCCGGCGCGGCTCGACGCAGGTGTCGAGCGATTGAAAGGGTATCTGGAGCGGCACGGCATCGGGCGCTGACCCGCGGCGTCGACAGCCAGCGGCGGCCGGGGACGGCCGTCGCGCCGATCCGTCATGCAGCGCCGGAAATGTCGATTAAGGTGCAGTCTGGATTTCGTCTTTACGCACCGATTGTTTTTGCGTAATATGGCAGCCAGTCACGCGGTTCCCTCGCGGAATTTCGCTGCTCCGTCGTCCGGCTGGGTTTGGCTCGATGCCTTTTTCGCCTCCCCCCGGTGCGTGCTCCCATCAATATGACCGATCAGAATCGGGCGAGCGCGTCTTCAGTTCCACATCGTCTGTTTGATCCGGTTCTTTGACCACAGGGTCTGACCTAGCTGCATGAATACCCAAGAGGCGAAGATCGTCCTCGAGACTGCCTTGATCTGCGCGCAGGAGCCGTTAAAGCTCGGTGATTTGCGTAAGCTCTTTGCCGACGGCGTGTCGGCGGACACGGTCCGCGCGCTGCTTGAAGACCTGAAGCAGGACTGGTCCGGACGCGGCGTCGAACTCGTCGGACTGGCTTCCGGCTGGCGCTTCCAGAGCAAGCCGGCGATGCGCACGTATCTCGATCGCCTGCATCCCGAGAAGCCGCCGAAGTACTCGCGCGCGGTGCTCGAGACGCTTGCGATCATCGCGTATCGGCAACCTGTCACGCGCGGCGATATCGAAGAGATTCGCGGCGTGACGGTGAACACGCAGGTCGTGAAGCAGCTCGAAGACCGCGGCTGGATCGAAGTGATCGGCCATCGCGACGTGCCGGGCCGCCCGGCGCTGTACGCGACCACACGTTCTTTCCTCGACGATCTCGGGCTGAAGTCGCTCGAGGAACTGCCGCCGCTCGATGATCCGTCGGCGCAGACGAATATCGATCTGCTCGCGCAGCACGCGATCGAGTTTCCGGATGGCGAGGCCGCCGAGACCGAAGCCCTTGCGACCGAGGCATCGGAAATCGGCGCCGATGGCATGACGGTTGCTGCTGCGCAAGCCTTGTCGGCGGAAAGCGTGGCGCATTCCGTGCAGGAAGCGTCGGCATCGCAGGACGAACCCGGTGACAATGCGCACGGCCAGGCTATTGAAGTCGAAGAAGAAGCCGAGGTGTCCGGCGCACGCGAAACGGAAAACGCCGTCGCGACCAGCGAGCACCGAATCGCCGACGAGGCGACGCATCGAATGGAGCTGGCTGATGAAGCCGGCGCCGCCGCGCAGTCCGAATACGAACACGAAGACACGCGCGAATCTCACAACGAGACCGGGCACGCAGACCACGCCAACCCGGCCGAACCAGACCAGAGCGAAGCGGCACGCGACGATCGTCACGATCGCCGCGACGCCGCTCAGGACGCAGGCGAATACACCGACGACGAAGCCGAGTCGCGCAGCGCCTGACGTAACCGTACTTTTTGACGCGCCCGCAACGGGCGCGCGACCTGACATTTTGAGGTTGTTTTGACAGACATCCACGACACCGATTCGTCCGAATCCGAGCGCGCCGTCGCTGCTGCGCGCCCCGACGAAACGCGCACGGCGCAAGCGCCGGCGGGCGACAGCGAACGGGCGGCGCCAGCGCCGGAGGGCGAGGGCGACGAGCG